>CANGZO010000123.1 GCA_947458305.1 Comamonadaceae bacterium | reverse complement strand
ATTCGAACTCGCGACCCCTTGCACCCCATGCAAGTGCGCTACCAGGCTGCGCTACACGCCGACAAGACTCAAATTATAGCCGGATTCTGAGGGCCATTGAGGGTGAGCAGCTCGCGAATCTGCAGCAACTCTTGCTGAATCGACAAATCCACAGACAAGCCCTGCCAAGGCAAGACATCGGTCGATGCACCCGCTGAACCGGCCTGAGCGTCGGAATCATCCAAGCCGCTGACGTCCTCAGTCAATGGGTCCTGCGCTCCACCCGTGCGACTCAGTTCACGATCCACCTGCACCAGTTCTTGCAGCTTGTTGCGGGCGCCGCTGATGGTGAAGCCCTGGTCGTACAAGAGACCACGAATCTTGCGGATCATCATGACTTCGTGGCGTTGGTAGTAACGGCGGTTACCCCGGCGCTTGACCGGCCGGAGCTGGGTGAACTCCTGCTCCCAATAACGCAGCACATGGGGTTTGACACCACACAGCTCGCCCACCTCACCGATGGTGAAGTAGCGCTTGGCTGGTATGGGTGGGAGCAAACTGTCCATGGCTGACAACAAGTTAAACGGGAAACCTTGTAGCTTACTGCAACTGCGTTTGGACAGTCCAGACTTTTTGAAAAGAAAAGATCAAGAGGAAAAGTTGGGCAACAAAAAAGCCAAACAGCGAACTGCTTGGACTTCGGCGTCACATTGAATGCAGATGCTTGCCGATTCGGTCAAGTAGCTGATCGAAATCTGGTTGCCCCTGGTAGCAGAGCGCAGACGATTTCTTGTATTCCCGAGGGTAGGCTTAGCGCCTCAGCCAATAACGACCGTCTGCTCCAAATTCATCAGAGAACGAACCAGACTCAACGGTGCAAGCATTGACGTCCTCGGATTGTCAGCCAACGTTTTGCCAATGATGGTCAGCGTGACCTCTCCAAAATTACCTTTGGCGTGTATGCCATGGGTGTTACCGGTTGCCGAAGGGTCAGCGGTCAGCGTCACTTGTGTTCGATCCAAACCAATGCTTCCCAGTGCAACAACGGCCGCCACATTGGCATTCTGGGGAAAAGTCACTGCAGCATGACGTGCGTTACCGACAAAAAACGTCATGGGCTCGGTCAAATGTTCAAGGTCGACGAGCTTTTCAGCAGGCGTGCCCTTCCATGCGTTGGGGTGCTTGCGCGAGCTGTAAATGACTGAGTCAATGCCCGCCAATTTACCCGCACCTAAAACGTCCAGGCCTCCGACTGCACCTGCTGGAATTCGAAGCTTTGCACCGGATTGCAGAGCCGAATCAATTAAAACCTGTTCAGTTGGTGCATCGGCCATGGCCCCGACTGAAGCAATTAACAAATCCACCCCTGACTTGAGCACAGCAGGACCAACTTGCTTGAGTGCGGCGTGACCAGCACACTCCACCACCATGTCCAATTGGGCAGCGAGCAGTGCCTCTGTCGTGAAGGCAAATTCCGCACCCAGCGGCAAAGGCTTAGTTTGAGCCTTGCTTCCACTTCGAATCAACACTTTGACGACCTGGATCTGTGGCGCATGCGCCTCCAACAATCTACAAAGAGACTGCGCCATCGCCCCATATCCAATGATGCCGATTTTCAAAATATTGACTCCTTGAGGACTCTGGTCTTCACGCAGTAAACAGTAACGTCGGTATCTTGAATTGACAGCTCTTTTCTCCCTGAACTGTTGAGGCCGATCCCATATTGACCACATGGTCTGTTTTCGGTCGGCGTCAACAAGCAAGGGCCTTCTGGGAACAAGAGAGAATAAGAGGAAATATTTGGGGGCAATTTGGCGTCAATCAGCCTCCAAAAAGACAAAAAAGCCCGACAATTTCTTATCGGGCTTTTTTTAAGTCCTTGATTTCAAAGGATTTTTTGGCGGAGTGGACGGGACTCGAACCCGCGACCCCCGGCGTGACAGGCCGGTATTCTAACCAACTGAACTACCACTCCTAGTAGCTGTAACTTTTGTCAGGCTGCTGTTGCAACTGACCAAGTGCTACAAAACTTGGCGACCCTACGGGGATTCGAACCCCGGTACTCACCGTGAAAGGGTGATGTCCTAGGCCTCTAGACGATAGGGTCATAACCTGGACTGATTCTTTCGAATCTTCTCGACACTTTGGTGGAGGTAAGCGGGATCGAACCGCTGACCTCTTGCATGCCATGCAAGCGCTCTCCCAGCTGAGCTATACCCCCTTTGGTACAACGATCTGCATTGCAGCTTTATCGTTATGCCTCGTTGGTGTCGAGACTTGTATTATAGACAGAATTTCAAGCGTTTTTGAGTCGCTCAAGAATTTTTTCTCTTTGACTTAAAGCGAGCACCGCATCGAGCGAAGGTGTCTGGGCCGTGCCCATGACCAAGACGCGAACAGGCATCGCCAGGATCGGCATTTTAAGGCCCGTCTCGCCCAAGGTTTCCTTGATGGCCGCAGCAATCGAGGCCTTGTCCCACGCGCATGTGGCCAGTTTGCCAGCCAACAAAGCCAAGGCAGGTTTGACTGATTCGGTCACGTGCTGGGCTTTTTCTTCCGGGTTGGGCACCACGTCCAGATAGAAGGCCGAGATCCATTGCGCCAATACCACCAGTGTGTCGCAGCGGTCTTTGAAAAGGCCGCAGATGCTGGCCAATCGCTCATCCGCCACCACGCCCAGTTTGGCCAAGAATGGCTGAACGTGTTGGGCCAATGCGTCATCGCTCATGGCCTTGAGGTGCTGGGCGTTGACCCATTTGAGTTTGGCTTCGTCAAACTGCGCGGCGCTGCGGCCCAAATGGTCGAGGTTGAACCACTCCAGAAACTGCGCGCGGCTGAAAATTTCGTCGTCGCCGTGGCTCCAACCCAGACGCGCCAGGTAGTTGACCATGGCGTCGGGCAAATAGCCTTCGTCACGATAAGCCGTGACGGCCTTGGCGCCGTTGCGTTTGCTCATCTTCTCGCCCTGCTCGTTCAGCACGGTGGGTAAATGGGCGTACACCGGGGGCTCTTTGCCCAAGGCTTTGAAGATGTTGATCTGGCGCGGCGTGTTGTTCACATGGTCGTCGCCACGGATCACATGGGTGATCTGCATGTCGATGTCGTCCACCACCACGCAGAAGTTGTAGGTGGGCGTGCCGTCGGGGCGAGCGATGACCAAGTCGTCCAGCTCGTCGTTGCTGATTTCGATGCGGCCTTTGACCTTGTCGTCCCACGCCACCACACCGCCAATCGGGTTCTTGAAGCGCAGCACGGGCTTCACACCCTCAGGAATGGCAGGCAAGGTTTTGCCTTCCGCAGGGCGCCAAGTGCCGTCGTAACGGGGCTTTTCCTTGTTGGCCATTTGGCGCTCACGCAAGGCATCGAGCTCCGCCATGCTCATGTAGCAGGGGTACACATGGCCTGCGGCGACCAAATCGGCCAGAACTGCCTTGTAGCGGTCCATGCGCTGCATTTGGTAGAACGGGCCTTCGTCATGGTTCAACTCTAGCCATGTCATGCCTTCGATGATCACATCCACAGAAGCCTGCGTGGAGCGGTCGAGGTCTGTGTCTTCGATGCGCAAAATGAAGTCGCCGCCCGTGGCGCGGGCAAAAGCCCAGGGGTACAAGGCCGAACGGATGTTGCCCAGGTGAATGAAGCCGGTGGGCGATGGGGCAAAGCGGGTGCGCGTGTGTACAGGTGTCGTCATATCAAAGGGTGTCGAGACCACGGGACAGGTCTTTTTGAATGTCTTGTGGGTATTCCAGGCCAACAGCCACACGGATCAGGCCCTGGCCAATGCCAGCGGCTTGGCGCTGCGCTTCGGTCAGGCGGCCGTGCGAGGTGCTGGCCGGGTGCGCCACCAGGGTTTTGGTGTCACCCAGATTGGTGGACAAAGACAGCATTTGCATCTGGTCCATCACATGAAAGGCACGCTGGCGCGATTGCTCGGGGCCGTCGGCCTTGACATCAAAAGACAAGACCGCACCGCCCAAACCCGACATCTGGCGCATGGCCAAGTCGTGCTGCGGGTGACTGGCCAATCCGGGGTAATGCACGCGGGCCACTGCGGGGTGCTTTTCCAGCCACTCGGCCAAAATTTGCGCTCGGGCAGTTTGGGCACGCATGCGCAGGTCCAGGGTTTCAAGCCCCTTGAGCACCACCCAAGCGTTGAAGGGGGCCAAAGTCATGCCGCCGCTTTTGAGCACGGGCAAAAACTTCTCAGTGATCATTTGCTGCGGCGCGCACAGGGCACCCGCCATCACACGGCCCTGGCCATCGAGGTACTTGGTGCCCGAGTGCGTGATGATGTCTGCCCCCATTTGTGCGGGTCGCTGCAAAGCGGGCGTGGCAAAACAGTTGTCCACCGCAAACAGAGCGCCTGCGTTGTGCGCCAAATCGGCCAGTGCCTGGATGTCGCAGACCTCAGTCAGCGGATTGGTGGGCGTCTCAGCCAACAGCAGCCTGGTGCTGGGGCGAATGGCAGCCTGCCACTCTTTCAGGTCGGTTTGCGACACAAAACTGGACTCCACACCAAACTTGGCCAGGTCGGTGCCAATCAGCTTGATGGTGGAGCCAAACATGGAGCGCGAGCACACCACATGGTCGCCCGCCTTCAAGAGGCCCATGCACATCATCAAGATGGCCGACATGCCCGAGGCCGTGCCCATGGCGGCTTCGGTGCCCTCAAGCGCCGCCAAGCGAATTTCCATGCTGCTCACGGTGGGGTTGCCGTAGCGGCCATAGGTGTAGCCTTCTTCGTCACCCGCAAAACGGCGGGCAGCGGCCTCGGCCGTGGGCTGCACGTAACCGCTGGTCAGGTAGAGCGCTTCAGAGTTTTCGCCATATTGGCTGCGCTCGACCGCGGCGCGCACGGCCAGGGTTTCAATGTGCAAGTCGTCAAATCGGGTGGCTTGGGTCATGGCGGGCCTTATTCGCTGGCGTTGGGCAAGGCCAAACGCGAGTTGTCGTCATCGCCCTCCTCGGCGTGGGGACGGGTTTGGTTCAAGCGGCTGATGTCGTCGGCCGAGATATCGCCCGTGACATAGACACCGTCAAAGCAAGAGGCATCGAAACCGGACAAAGCACCTGCCGCATTCACTCGGGCTTGGGCCACAGCGGTTTTCATGGCGTCCACGTCTTGGTAGATCAGGGCGTCGCAGCCAATGATCTGGCGGATCTCTTCGATGCTGCGGCCATGGGCCACCAACTCTTGGCTGGTCGGCATGTCGATGCCATACACGTTGGGGTAGCGCACGGGAGGCGCAGCGCTGGCCAGGTAGACCTTGCGGGCACCCGCGTCTCGCGCCATTTGCACGATTTCGCGGCTGGTGGTGCCGCGCACGATGGAGTCGTCCACCAACAGCACATTGCGGCCCTTGAATTCGCTCACGATGGTGTTGAGCTTTTGGCGCACGGATTTTTTGCGCACTGACTGGCCCGGCATGATGAAGGTTCGGCCCACGTAACGGTTTTTGACAAAACCCTCGCGGTACGGAATGCCGAGCAAATGGGCCAGCTGCGTGGCACTGGGGCGGCTGGATTCTGGGATGGGAATGATCACATCGATGTCGCTGGGCGGCACGGTGGAGATCACCCGTTTGGCCAAGGTTTCACCCAGATTCAAACGGGCCTGGTAGACCGAAATACCGTCCATGGTGGAGTCGGGTCGGGCCAAGTACACGTATTCAAAAATGCAGGGGCTCAGTTGCGATTTTTCAGAGCAAGCCTGCGTGTGCACCTGACCGTTCAGATCCACAAAAATAGCTTCGCCCGGCGCCACATCGCGCTCAAACTGGTGCGCCGTGCCATCCAAGGCCACCGACTCGCTGGCCAGCATGATGGAGCCGTCTTCACCACGGCCGATGCACAAGGGGCGAATGCCGTGCGGGTCACGAAAAGCCACCAGGCCATGGCCTGCGATCAAGGCGATCACGGCATAAGAGCCTTTGACACGGCGGTTCACGCCGCGCACGGCCTCGAACACATCCACCGGCTTGAGGGGCAAGCCTCGGGTGGTTTTTTCCAGTTCGTGCGCCAGCACGTTGAGCAAGACTTCGGAGTCGCTCTCGGTGTTGATGTGGCGATGATCCTTGGAAAACAACTCCGCCTTCAGGGCATGGGCATTCGTCAGGTTGCCGTTGTGCACCAGCACCAAACCGAATGGTGCGTTCACATAAAAGGGCTGGGCCTCTTCTTCACTGAAGGCATTGCCTGCGGTGGGGTAGCGCACTTGGCCCAAGCCGCAATTGCCGGGCAGACTGCGCATGTTGCGGGTGCGAAACACATCACGCACCATGCCTTTGGCTTTGTGCATGAAAAACTTGCGGTCCAGCTGCGTGACGATGCCCGCTGCATCTTGTCCGCGGTGCTGCAACAGCAGCAACCCATCGTAAATCAGCTGATTGACGGGTGCTTGACTGACCACGCCGACGATTCCACACATAAAACTTTATCCGTTCAAAAATCGAACTGCCCTGAGAAGTTCAGGGTAAAAATGCCCCGAATTTTTCGGGCAACATAGGTTTAAGGCCTTTGATCGCGGTGTCGAGCCAAACAGGCCCTTGGGCCTCTTTCCACCAAGGCTCTGAGGCCATGCCCAAGAGCTGCAGCAGCACGGTGACCGCCAACAAAACCACCACCCCTCGCGCCAAGCCAAACATGGCGCCCAAAGAACGGTCGACAGGCCTCAGGCCCACGGTTTCCACCAGCTTCTTGATCAACCAAGACAACATGCCCATGGCAAACAAAGTGGCCACAAACACGACCACAAAGGCCACCGCGTACTGAACCGATTCGGGCGCGCCCTGAACAAAAGGCAAAAAACCAATGGTCTCTTCAGCAAACCATTGCGCGGCCATGAAAGCGGCCAACCAGCCCGCCAGGGACAAGACCTCATAAACCAGGCCGCGCCAAAAACCCAAGGCCATGGAGCCCGCCAACACCCCCAACAACAACCAATCGGTCAGGGCGATGGCCATGTCAGAGCTTCAAAACGGCGGCTGGCAAATCGAGCTTGCGGATGCGCGCTGCGGCTT
>CANGZO010000122.1 GCA_947458305.1 Comamonadaceae bacterium | reverse complement strand
GGACGATGCCGAAGTAGCCACTGAAGCCGCTCAAGCCTTGAAGAAAACATTGCTGATGTTCGACTTCTTCAACGACGTCGCCGAAAAAGCCAAGGCCGGCAACGCCAAAGCCAAAGAAGTCATGCAAAGCTGGGCCGAGGCTGAGTGGTTCACCAGCCGCCCCGAAGTCGAGAAAAAAATCACCATCACCGTCTTCAAGGTGCCCGGTGAAACCAACACCGACGATTTGTCACCCGCCCCCGATGCCTGGAGCCGCCCCGACATCCCGCTGCACTACCTGGCGATGTTGAAAAACACCCGCGAAGGCGCACCTTTCAAGCCTGAAGAAGACGGCAAGCGTGGCCCCATGGCCATGATCGAAGAGCTCAAGAAAAAAGGCCACTTGGTGTCCTACGTGGGCGACGTGGTCGGCACCGGCTCCAGCCGCAAGTCGGCCACCAACAGCATCATCTGGGGCTTTGGAGAAGACATTCCCTTTGTGCCCAACAAGCGCTTTGGCGGTGTGACCTTGGGCGGCAAGATTGCCCCCATCTTCTTCAACACCCAAGAAGACTCCGGTGCATTGCCCATCGAAGTCGATGTGAGCGGCCTGAACATGGGCGATGTGGTCGACGTTTTGCCCTACGAAGGCAAGATCGTGAAGAACGGCGAGACCGTGACCACCTTCCAGCTCAAGAGCGATGTGCTGTTTGACGAAGTGCGCGCTGGCGGCCGCATCAACCTGATCATTGGCCGCTCGCTCACTGCCAAGGCGCGTGAGTTCTTGGGTCTGCCCGCTTCCACCGCGTTCCGCCTGCCAGCACCTGCAGCTGCCACCAAGGCAGGTTTCACCTTGGCCCAGAAGATGGTCGGTCGCGCGGTTGGTTTGCCAGAAGGCCAAGGCGTTCGCCCCGGCACTTACTGCGAACCCAAGATGACCACCGTGGGTTCACAAGACACCACCGGCCCGATGACCCGCGACGAGTTGAAAGACTTGGCTTGCTTGGGCTTCTCGGCCGACATGGTCATGCAGTCGTTCTGCCACACCGCGGCTTACCCCAAGTCGGTGGACGTGAAGACGCACCGCGAATTGCCAGCTTTCATGAGCAACCGCGGTGGCGTGTCCTTGCGTCCCGGTGACGGCGTGATCCACAGCTGGCTCAACCGTTTGCTCTTGCCCGACACTGTGGGCACTGGCGGCGACTCGCACACCCGTTTCCCCATCGGCATTTCCTTCCCCGCGGGCTCCGGTTTGGTGGCCTTTGGTGCCGCCACCGGCGTGATGCCTTTGGACATGCCCGAGTCGATCCTGGTGCGTTTCAAAGGTGAAATGCAGCCCGGTGTGACCCTGCGCGACTTGGTGCACGCGATCCCTCTGTACGCCATCAAGAAGGGCCTTTTGACTGTTGCCAAGTCCGGCAAGATCAACGAGTTCTCGGGCCGCATCCTGGAAATCGAAGGCCTGCCCAACCTCAAGGTCGAGCAAGCGTTTGAATTGTCCGACGCGTCCGCTGAGCGTTCAGCTGCAGGTTGCACGATCAAGCTCAACAAGGAGCCGGTCGAGGAGTACCTGAAGTCCAACATCGTGCTCATGAAGAACATGATCGCCGACGGTTACGCCGATGCCCGCACCTTGGCCCGCCGCATTGAGAAAGTCGAAGCTTGGTTGGCCTCGCCCAACCTGCTCGAAGCCGACAAAGACGCCGAGTACGCGCACGTCATCGAGATCGACATGAACGAGATCAAAGAGCCGATCCTGTGCTGCCCCAACGATCCGGACGACGCCAAGTTCTTGTCCGACGTGGCCGGCACCAAGATCGACGAAGCCTTCATCGGTTCATGCATGACCAACATCGGCCACTTCCGCGCAGCCGCCAAGCTGCTCGGCGGCAGCCGCGACATCCCCGTCAAGCTGTGGGTCGCCCCACCGACCAAGATGGACGAGAGCGAATTGATCAAGGAAGGTCACTACGCCAACTTCGGCGCCGCCGGCGCCCGCACCGAGATGCCCGGCTGCTCGCTCTGCATGGGCAACCAAGCGCAAGTGCGCGAAGGCGCCACGGTGGTGTCCACCAGCACCCGCAACTTCCCCAACCGCTTGGGCAAGAACACCAACGTGTTCTTGGCCTCGGCCGAATTGGCGGCGATTGCGTCCAAGCTGGGCCACATCCCCACGGTGGCGGAGTACCACGAAGCCATGGGTATCGTGAACAAGGACGGCGCCGCGATCTACAAGTACCTGAACTTCAACCAGATTGAAGAGTACGTGGAGAACGCGAAGGGTGTGACGGCTTAAACGACCGTCCCTTGCTGAAAGCACAAACGGCCCTTCGGGGCCGTTTGTGTTGGTGCTCAAAGTGGGTGTGACTTCTTGTTTGCACCTGCGCACCTATCCCTGCGATGCATGTCCGAGCACAGACCATGGTCAATCTGCCTGTTTTTGGGCGGGGGGCAGGTAAAGCGTAAGGTGTAAGCACATTTTTTGGAGAACACATGCTTAATCGTCGCCATTTTCTGGGTACCGGCCTGGCCAGCGCCACAGCTTTGACCTTTTCTTCAGTGTGGTCCCAAAACACGCCCCAGTTCGGCGCACCCGAATTGCCAGCAGTGGGCTTTCGGCGCATGAAGTTGGGGACCATGGAGGTCATTGCCCTGAACGATGGCGCGGTGCGCCGCCCCTTGGGTCAGGAGTTTGTGCCTGCCGTGCCGCTTGACCAAGTCAAGGCTCTGCTGGCCTCGCAAAACCTGCCCACCGATTACATCGATGTGCCGTACACCCCGTTTTTGTTGATCAACGGCAACCAACGCTATTTGTTTGACACCGGTTTTGCCGACAACGGCCCACCCACCACGGGCAAGTTGCTGGGCAACCTTGCTGCTGCAGGCTTCAAGCCTGAAGACATCAACAACGTGCTGCTCAGTCACTTTCATGGCGACCACATCAATGGCTTGCGCTTCAAAAACGGCAACTTGGTTTACCCCAACGCCCGCGTGCATGTGCCTGCACCTGAGCACGCCTTCTGGACGGACGAAGCCCGCATCGCGGCGGCACCAGCGCAGATGCAAGGCGCTTTTGGGGCCGTCAAGCGTGCATTGACTGGGTTGACGCCAGACCAATTGGTCAAGTTTGAGCCAGGCAGCACTTTGGCCCCTGGCATTCAGTCGGTGGCCGCTTTTGGCCATACACCCGGTCACACCTTGTTCACGGCGCGCTCTGAAGGCCAGTCGTTTGCCTATGTGGCAGACATCACCAACGTGCCATCCCTGTTTGCACGCAACCCTGATTGGGCTGTGGTGTTTGACATGAACCCAGAGATGGCCCGCCAAACCCGCCGCCGCATCTTTGACATGTTGGTCAAAGAAAAAATGGTGGCCGGTGGTTTCCACTTTCCGTTCCCGGCCTTTGGTTCCATCACACCCTCTGGCAATGGCTACCAGTTTGTTCCGATGACCTGAGCGCATCTCTGAAGCTGCATCCCCCCAAAGCCCGCGCCCATCAGCGCGGGCTTTTTTGTGTCCGTTTTGGACAGTCCGATACACAGCACATGGTTAAGATATTTTTGTGCCGAGAGCCACAGTCCAAGGCGCTTGCGGCATCCCTGTTTCTTTGGAGAAATCGACATGCAATTGACCACCTTGGGCAAAAGCCCCCTGAAAGTGTCCCGCCTGTGCCTGGGCACCATGATGTTCGGTGACCAAACGCCGCTGGAAGATGCGCGCGCTATCGTGGCCGATGCGCACGAAAAAGGCTGCAACTTCATCGACACCGCTGATGTGTACACGCGGGGCAAGTCCGAGGAGATGGTGGGCCAAATCCTCAAGGGGCAACGCCAGCAGTGGGTCTTGGCCAGCAAGGTCGGTAACCCGATGTCGGACCAGCCCAACCAGCAAGGGTATTCGCGCAGCTGGATGCTGCGCGCCTGCGAAGACAGCCTGCGCCGCTTGGATACCGACCACTTGGACATTTATTACCTGCACCGCGACTACAACGGCATGAACCTGGAAGAGCCCTTGCGGGCCATCGAGACCTTGCTGCGCGACGGCAAGATTCGCTACTGGGGCGTGTCCAATTTCCGGGGCTGGCGCATCGCCGAGATGGTCAACATGGCCCGCCAGATGAACATGCCTGGCCCCGTGGTGTGCCAGCCTTATTACAACCTGCTCAACCGCTTGCCTGAGGTGGAAATTTTGGAGGCGTGCGGGCATTACGGCTTGGGCGTGGTGCCCTACAGCCCGATTGCGCGCGGTGTGCTCACGGGCAAATATGCGCCAGGACAGACACCCGCAGAGGGCAGCCGCGTCGCCCGGGGTGACAAGCGTATTTTGGAAACAGAGTTCCGCGAAGAGTCCCTGCAGGTGGCCCAAGTTCTGTTGCAGCATTGCCAGGGCAAGGGCGTGTCTTTGGCCCACTTTGCGACGGCCTGGGTACTGGCCAACCGCCATGTGAGTGCGGTCATCGCGGGGCCCCGTACCCTGGCGCAGTGGCAAGACTACGCCGGGGCGCTGCAGGTGCAGATCACCGCCGAAGACGAAGCCTTGGTCAGCAGCCTGGTGGCTCCGGGCCATCCGTCCACGCCGGGTTACAACGATCCTTCTTATCCTATGAACGGACGCTGAAATAGACGAGTTTGTTTTCATTGACAATCTCCGTTAAATTTCTGTACAGTCTGTACATAAATCAAGGAGTTGACCATGTCAGACACCCCGCAATACGGACTTGAACAAGCCCGAGCTCAATTGCCGCTCATCGCCTCGGAGGCGGCAGCGGGTTACAGCACTGTGATCACGCGCCACGGCAAACCGGTGGCGGTCGTGGTGCCGGTTGAGCGGTGGCGTGAGGAACAAGCCCGCTCATTGAAGCAAGGCGGTGTTTTGGCCTTGCGTGGTTCGGGGCGCGGCTTGTGGCCGGAGGGTGCGGCCCCGGCCGTAGCGCAGCTGCGCGAAGAGTGGGCCTGAGCGGTGGCGACCCGTGCCCGTGCTGCTGCCTCGCTTTGGGGTGGCCTGAGCGAAGGGGCTACTGTGCTGGTGGACACCGCGCCCTGGATTTACCTTCTTGAAGACCATGCCGAATTCGCCCCTCGTTTTGTGGGCCTGTTTGAAGCCGCAGAGCGCGGCCAGATCCAACTGGCCTTGAGCACCGTGACATTGGCCGAGGTGCTGACCGGACCCTTCAAGGCGGGCCAAACCGCCTTGGCCAAACGTTACGAGGCGGCTTTGGGCGCCTACCAAGTGGTGCCTTTGTCGGCAGCGGTGGCCAGTCTGGGGGCCCAGGTGCGGGTGCAATACCGCCTGAAGTTGCCCGATGCGGTGCAGCTGGCCTCGGCGCTGCAGATCGGCGCGTCGGCCCTGGTCACGCATGACCGGGATTTTTCTGCGGTGCAGGGTTTGCCGGTGCTGATGGGCGCTTGATGTACACGCCTTCGATCAAGTGCTTGAGATTTCAAATTGGGGCTTACCGCACAATCCCAGCATGACAAGCCAAGAGCACAAACAAGTGGTGATCGCGGGCGGCGGTATTGGTGGGCTGGCCGCTGCCGTGGCGTGCGCGCAGCAAGGCGTGCCCGTGCAATTGCTGGAGCGCGCACCGCAGCTGAGTGAGGAGGGCGCGGGCATCCAGCTGGGTCCGAATGTGACGCGCATTTTGCAGGCCTGGGGTTTGGGTACTGCGTTGTCGCAAATGGCGGCTTTCCCTGGGCAGCTGCAAGCGCGTGATGCCCAAACCGGGCAGGCGCTGGGCACGCTGACCTTGGGCGCGCGGGCGCAAGCGCTGTATGGCGCGCCTTACGCGACCCTCCACCGGGCCGATTTGCAAAGTCTGTTGCACGACGCCGCTTTGGCCGCAGGCGTGCAAGTGCTTTTGGGCCAAAAGGTGCTTGGCTGGCGCGAGACCGCTGACGGTGTGGAGGTGAGTACTGCCGATGACGCCAGCGTAAAAGCCGATGCCCTGATCGGGGCTGACGGCGTGTGGAGCGCGTTGCGCCAGCAGTTGCTGGGCGATGCTCCGGCGCGCTTTACCGGGCACCTGGCCTATCGGGCGCTGGTGGCGCAGGCCGATTTGCCCGCGCATTTGCGCAGCAACCAAGTCACCGTGTGGATGGGGCCGCGGCTGCATGTGGTGCATTACCCAGTACGAGGTGGGCAGTGGCTCAACCTGGTGGCCATCGTGCACGGTGATAAGCCAGACCAAGATCAAGACTGGGACCAGGTCGGGCACACCGAGGCGCTCATGCAGGCCATGGGCGCGGTGGGCCGTGATTTGCACGAGCGCTTGGCATCGGTGCCGGCCTGGCGGCAGTGGGCGTTGCACGACCGAGAGCCTTTGAATGGGGCCAAGCAAATGGCACAAGGCCGCGTGGCTTTGCTGGGGGATGCTGCTCACCCCATGAGACCTTATTTGGCGCAGGGCGCGGGCATGGCCATCGAAGACGCACAGGTGCTGGCACAGTGCCTGGCCCACGGCGCTGGCAGCGTGTCAGCGCGTTTGCAGACTTATGCCGAGCAACGCTGGGCACGTAACGCGCGCGTGCAAGCGCGGGCCATTCGCAACGGCCGCATCTTCCACGCGACGGGCCCCGTGGCTTGGGGGCGCAACTTGTCAATGCGCCTTTTGGGAGAGCGCTTGATGGACGTGCCTTGGTTGTATGCGGGTGGGGCACCCATTGGTCGGTGAATAGCAAGCCTTTGCCTTTCGTGCGCTTGACGCTGTACATTCGCTGGCGCGCATTCAGACGCCTACCAACTTTCAGGGACTTTTCTTCATGACACCATGCCCATCTAACCCATGCACCAAAGCCTTGGTGCGCGCTGCCAGCATCAGCGCGGTGCTGGCCAGCGCTCTGCTCGCACCCGCCGCTTGGGCGCAAAGCACCGATTTGTCGGCCTGCATGGCCGAGCTGCGCCCGGCTGCTCGGACAGGCAAGGTGAGTGATGTCACTTGGGCGCGGCACACGGCGGGCTTGCAAGCCGACTTCAGCGTGATCGAAAAGCTGAACTTTCAGCCGGAGTTTCGGATGCCCATTTGGGACTACATGTC
>CANGZO010000121.1 GCA_947458305.1 Comamonadaceae bacterium | reverse complement strand
TGCCTTCCATTTGCTTGAATTCGTCCTTGATCTCTTGCATGGACATCTTCATGCGCTTGGTGAAGGCGTATTTTTGATAAGGCACATCGATCATGGCGATCACCGCCAGGCTCAAGGCCACCCACAAGCCTGACTCGATGATCATGAAGCCTGCAGCGCTGAGGGCGGGCTCCAAATCCATTCGGCCAATTTCAACCAGCGTGTTCATGTGGGCCAGCAAAGACCACCACAGCACACCGGCCACCAAAAGAAACTTGAGGATGGCTTTGCACAATTCGACGATGGCATGGGTGCCGAAAATGCGCTTGAAACCGCCAATCGGGTCGATCTTGGAGCCTTTGGGCATGACCGCTTTGAATGAAAACACAAAGCCACCGGTCATGACCGAGGCGATGATGGCGGCCACCACCGTGAAAGCGATGATGGGCAGCAAAAGAACGAAGGCGGCCAATAGGTGTTCGCCAAAGTGGGCGGGCAGCAGCAGGGGCTTTTCGATCAGTTGACGATCGAACACAAAGCCTTGTGCAAACACGGTGGTCAAGCGTTTGACCAGCCAGCCGCCGGTCAACATGAGCAGCAAAAACACGCCGATGACGATGACGGCCGCTGGCAACTCGATGGATCGAGGAACCTCACCGTCTTGGCGCGCTTTGTTGAGCTTGTGCGCCGTGGGTTCTTCGGTTTTTTCTTGGGCGCTGTCAGACACGGGAAACTCCTAGGATTTCACGCACGACAGAAAAACCCTGCACCCAAAGCCAGTTGATGCGCCCACCAATGCTGTCCATGGAGATGATCAAGATCACAAATCCCGCCATGATCATGGCGGGAAAGCCGACGGCAAAAATGTTCAAACTGGGCGCCGCGCGGGTGACCACACCCAAGCCCACGTTGATGAACAAAAGTGCCACCATGACCGGCAGTGCCATGAGTACCGCGCCCAAAAAGACCATGGAGCTCCATTGCAAAACGCGGCCATAGACTGCCTGGTTCATGATGGAGGTGCCGATGGGCAGGCTGTGGAATGACTCCAAAATCAAACCGAGCATGATGGCGTGCCCCCCAAAGCCGACAAAGATGAGGGAGGACATCACGATCAGCAGCTGTGAAATGGTGGGTACGTTGCCCATGTTGGGGTCGATCATGTTGGCCATGGACAGGCCCATGGCGGCAGCAATGCTTTGGCCCGCCACCACCACGGCGCCCACCACCACTTGCAAGATCAGGCCCATGGTGGCACCGATCATGATCTGGTTGAAAACCTCTACCAAGCCCTGAGCCGAGGTGGGGTCGACCACTGGCCAGGTGTGCAGGGGGTACACCAACCAAGTCAATACCAAGGCCAACAGGATGCGCAAGCGGGTGTTGAAGGCACTGAGTGAAAAAATCGGGGCCGTGATCATGAGGGCCGAGATGCGCAGCATGGGCCACAAAAAGGTGTAGAACCTCTCCACGACGTCGGCTGCTAAAAAGTTCATGGCGACACCCGTGCGCAGATCAAAGGAACAGGGTCGGGATGCGCTGAAAAATATTGCGCGTGAAATCCACCAGCGTGTTGAGCATCCAACCGCCAAACAACAGCAAAGCCAAAGCTTCGGCAATCAGTTTGGGGATGAAGCTCAGCGTCATCTCGTTGATGGAGGTGGCGGCCTGGATGATGCCGATGACCAAGCCCACGGCCAAGGCCACCACCAGCAGTGGGGCACTGACCAGGGCAATGGTCCACATGGCGTGGCGGCTCAGATCGATAACGGTAGCGGTGTCCATGGCGGTTTCTTTCAGGGCATGGCAAAGCTGCCAGCGAGCGATCCCATGATCAGGCTCCAGCCGTCAACCAGCACAAACAGCATCAGCTTGAAGGGCATGGAGATCATCATGGGCGACAACATCATCATGCCCATGGACATGAGCACGCTGGCCACGATCAGGTCGATCACCACAAAGGGGATGTAGATCAAAAAGCCGATGGTGAAGGCGCTTTTGAGTTCGGAGGTCAAGAATGCCGGAACCAAGGTGGTGAAGGGCACATCTTGTGGGCTGGTGAAATTGGTGTTGCGCGCGATCTCCATGAACATGGCGATGTCGTCTTCGCGAGTCTGCATGAGCATGAAGGCGCGGATGGGTTTTTCGGCGGCGGCCAGTGCTTTGTCAAAGCTCATGCCTTGGTTCATGTAAGGCAGCAAAGCGGTTTGGTAGACCTCGGTCAACACGGGGGTCATGACAAACAGGGTCAAGAACAGAGACAAGCCCACGATCACCATGTTGGGCGGCGTTTGGCCGGTACCCAAGGCTTGGCGCAGCAGGGACATGACGATCACGATGCGCACAAAAGCGGTCATCATCAGCAGCAAAGATGGCAAGACCGACAAGGTCGTCATCAAGGCCAACAGCTGCAGAGTCAGGCTGTATTGGGTGCCCCGAGCGGTATTGGTGGCGGTGATGGCCGGCAACTCGGGTGCGGCTTGGGCCAGCACGGGCAAGAGGCCAAAGACCAGGGTCAAGATCAGCCCAAGGCTGAGGTGGCGCTTCATGGCGGGGTTTCTTTGGAGAGGTCGGTCGGCGTGGCCACTGGGCCAGGCCAAGGTGAGAGAGCGGTCATTTGGTGCGCGGTCACGCCCACCAGGACGTCTTGTCCATCGACTTGTATCAGCAGGATTTTTTGCCGAGGGCCCACAGAGAGGGTTTCAAGCGTCTGCATGCGCTGGCTTTTTTTGCGCAGCAGGGGCGAGCCGTTTTGCATTTTGCGCAGCGTCCACAACAGCGCCAGCAACAAGCCGATGACCAGGGCAAAACTGAGCGCGTATTGCAGCCAGTCGATCAATGTCCATCCGGTGTTCATGGTTTGCAGATGCTGAGCATCAAAGGTTGTCCAAACGCTCGGAGGCTGGGACAACCCGTGTCAAGCGGATGCCGTAGCGGTCGTTGACCAACACCACTTCGCCTTGAGCGACCACGGTGTTGTTGACCAGCAAATCCAAGGGTTCTCCTGCGATGCGGTCGAGTTCGACCACGCTGCCTTGGGTCAGCCGCATCAGGTCGCGAATTTTGATTTGGGCACGTCCCACTTCAATGGACAGGGTGACCGGGATGTTTTGCAACACATCGGTGTGGATCTGGCCCTTGTCGCTGGCTTCAAGCTGGGATTCGTTTTGATCGGTGAGTTCGCTCATGGGAGGTCCTTGGAATGGGGATCAGGCCGGTGCATTGGGGCTGACGGCGTTGACAATTTTGACGGCCACTTGGCTGCCCATGGCACCGATTTCGACGTCGTAGACCGGCATGTCTTCGATCATGGCGCGGGCAAATTCGGCTTTTTTAAAGGGCAGGATATCGCCCGGCTGCATGGACTGAAGCTGGCTCAGCGACACACTGAGTTTGCCCAGCAAAATTTGAATTTCCAGCTCGGCGTCATGCACGGCATCGGTGAGTTGTTCGCGCCAAACCTTGTCTGAATCTTCGTTGCCATCGCCGGTTTGAACCCGACTGCGCAACAGGTCGCGCACCGGTTTGAGGGCCACATAAGGGATGACCATGTCGACAAAGCCGGAGCCTTGCGAGGTGATTTCGGACTCAAAACGACACAGAACAACCAAATCGTTTTCATCGACGATTTGCGCAAATTGGGGGTTGATTTCGGAGCTGACATGCTCGAAGTCAACGGCGGTCAACGGTGCCCAGGCTTCTTTGAAGGAACGAAAGAAGACCTGCAAGATGATCTTGATGATGCGGCTTTCGGTCGGGGTAAAAAGACGACCGGCGGGCAATTGACCCACACCCCGCCCGAACCCCCCAAAGAAACTGTCCAGCGAACTGAACACCACGGTGGGTTCAATGACCACCATGGCGTGACCCCTGAAGGGGCTCATGCGCACGATGTTGACCGACAAGGGGGCCTTGAGTTCTTTGACGTAGTCCCCAAAGCGAACCATTTGGGTTCGGGTGGGGTTCATGCGGGGGCTGGTGCGCAGCACCTCCAGCATGCCCAAACGGAACATGCGGATGAAGCGCTCATTGATCATGTCCAATGAGGCCACGTTCACGCCCAAACTGCTGTCCTCGGCGGCCAAGTCGTGCTTGCGCACTTGGACATCCACGTTGTAGCCGGGTTGGTTGTCCAGTGTGCCGTCGCTGAGGCTGGCCGACAGGGCCGCCAATTCTTCAGGGGACAACAGGGGTTGGTTATCGGACATGGTCAATGCACTGCTCTCAGGTCAAGGTGTTCACTGAACCACAAAGCTGGTGAAATAGACTTCTTCAATGCCGCCGAAATCCTCGTATTTCTGAAGAACGCCGTTCATCTCTTCGCGGATTTTGGCCGCCAGATCTTTGCGAAATTCGGGTTTGGCCAGATCGGCCTCGGTCATTTGCCGCATGACATCCAAAGCCACCGAGCGCAGAGCAAATTCGTGTTTTTTGGCGTTCTTGAAAACCCGCTCGTCGTAGTGGGTCATGATGGCCAAGTTGAGCTGAATCACCTTGCGGGTATTGGTCAGGTTGGAGACCAAGGGCTTTTCCAGCTCCATGTAGCTGTTTTCAAAGCGCTTGAGCTCGGGGGATTCCTTGGCCACTTTTTGGGGGGCGGCGTCGGCAGGGTTGGCGCCTGACTTGTTTGCAGCGCCGCTTTCAAGGTTTTTCAGGGCTTCTTCGGCCGCAATGGTGTCCTTTTTGTCAAAAAATCCGGTCACAAACAAAGTGCCGACCACGGTGCCGACCAACAACAAGATGGCGACCAAGGCAATCACGATGATCTTGATGAGAGGAGATTTCTTTTTGCCTTCGACTTCAATTTCTTCATCAGCCATGTTGCTTCCTTTTTGAATATTGCTTACACCAGCACATCCCAGCCATCGGCGCCCATTTTGTTTGTGGCTGTCAGGGTGGGTGACACGGGTGTATCCGCCGATTCGGTGGATGTATTGTCCTTGAGTTGGGCTTGGCGTTCAGGTGTCGACTCTCCGCCACGTTGTCGGCTTTGCCCATCGTCTACCTTGAGTGAAGCAACATCCATGCCCATTTGATTTAGGGTGTCTTTGAGTTTGGACATGCCCTCGTTCAGCAGTTCGCGTGTCAAGGCTTGGGGTGCGGTGAACACGGCATCCATTTCGCCACTGCGCATGCGCATTTCTACCTCGATGTGTCCCAAGGTGGCAGGCCTCAGGGACAGTTTGAGGTGCCATTGACCGCGTTCGAGCTCCGACAAAATCCGCTCTCCGACGGCTTGCCCCATTCTTTCAGCCAAGTTGCTGATGTTTTCACGCCTTTGGGCGCTGTCTTGCTCGGTCATGGCCAAAGAGTTGGCTGTGGTCTCGGTGCGCTGAACAAGGTTGGCGTCTGTTCGGCCGCTGAAGCTGCCCTGACCTTGTGGGGATGATTCTTGCCCAGAAGCAAAACCGTCCATGCTCATGGACTCCAAGGTGCCTTGCAGGTCGGCGGGCAATAGAGCACTGAAGTCCAGGGGGGCAGGGGAGATGTCTACTTTGTTACTCCCATGGGGTTTGACCAGGTTGACTGCCAAAGTGTTGCCCTGCAGCCAGTCTGCTGCGGTGGTGGTCATGGCCGTCCAAGGTGTGGATCCTTTGAGCAGTTCTGCAGCGGGGTTGAGCTTCAGGCCGGTGATCGCCCATGGTGCAGATTCTTCTGGCCCAAGGGGGGCGGCCTCGGCCAAGCCATCCCGGGAAGGGCCAGTAGCGAACCCCGCCCGAGCTGTGGGCAGGGCGGTCAGTTCCGGTGCAAGGGGTGAAAGAGGGGATGGGGTGAGCGCTGCCGCTGCATCTGGGGGGGGCGCGGTGCCTGCTGGGGTGGGGACGGTCAAGCCAAGGCTTGCCGTGCCTGTAGGACCTGCGGCACTTGTTGCGCCTGTTGCGCCTGTGCTGAGGGTCGCGCTGGCTGTGCCCATCAACCACTGCAAAGCGGCCTCATCCAGGCCTTGAGAGCGTGCAAACAGCTCCAAACTTTGGCCTTCAGGGGCGGCGGTTTGGGGGGTGATGACTTGCAAATGCGGCCCAAGGTGGATGGCCGTCAGCACCATGGTGTCACTGCCCGTTGTCAGCGGCGTGGACAGGTTCAGCATCTCGCTCAGGGCCTGTTCGGTCAGTGCATCCGATGCGGATAGGGCGTCGATGTTGGCTTCGCTGGCCGGGGTCACTGTGTCAAGGTCAGCGTGTTTGGACAGCAGTGTGTTCATCATCGAACCAAACTCCTTGGCAGCAGTTTTGAATTCTTTTTCACTCGCTGTGGGGTTCGTTTCCAGGGCGCTGGTGCTGGAAGGGCGCGTTGAAATGTCAATGGGTGTCAGGGTCATGGGCTTCACGCTTCAACGGGTGGGTTGGGGTCGGGTGGTGGTGGCAGGGCAGCGGCAAAAAATGGCCGCTGGTCACTTTCTGGTGTAGTTACAGCAATTTGCGCACCAGTTTTGCAGCTGACATACAAAAAACTGCAAGTTCTCCCCAGGGGGTGTGGCACGCGACTTGCTTCAAGGTGTTGAAAAACCCACACCCCATCGCCTTGTTTGATTTCACCCCTTCATGAACACTTTGACCCTGTCAGCGATTCGGCAGAACCTTTCTGGCTTTAATTTGGCCGGATTGGGATTGCCGGCTTTGGTCTTGTTGATCATGGCCATGTTGGTGGTGCCTTTGCCGCCCTTGCTATTGGACATTTTGTTCACTTTCAACATCATGATCGGCTTGGTTGTCATCATGGTGGCGATTGGCACGCGCAAGCCTTTGGAGTTTTCATCCTTCCCTTCCGTGCTGCTGTTTGCCACCATGCTGCGTTTGGCTTTGAACGTGGCGTCTACCCGGGTGGTGTTGGTCAGCGGTCACGAGGGCCCAGAGTCGGCAGGCAAGGTGATTGCGGCGTTTGGTGAGTTTGTGATTGGCGGCAACTATGTGGTTGGCTTCATCATTTTTGTGATTTTGATGATTGTCAACTTCTTCGTGGTGACCAAAGGTGCCGGTCGTGTGTCAGAGGTCAATGCCCGATTCACCCTGGATGCGATGCCGGGCAAGCAAATGTCGATCG
>CANGZO010000120.1 GCA_947458305.1 Comamonadaceae bacterium | reverse complement strand
TGGCTTCGCGGGTGTTGGGCACCAGTTTGACCCACTCGTTGTCGGCGGCGATCATGGCTTCGATGTCGGCCACGGGCACGTCTTTTTTCAGCTTGAACGTCAGAGCCTGGCTGTGGCAGCGCATGGCGCCCACGCGCACGCAGAAACCGTCCACGGGAATGGCAGCCGAGTTGAACGCCTCGCCGAGCCCCAAAATCTTGTTGGTCTCAGCCATGCCTTTCCACTCTTCTTTGGATGTGCCCCAACCGGCTTCGTCCCGGTTTTTGCCGATACCCAGGTCCTTGTCGATCCAGGGGATCAGCGAGCCACCCAGTGGCACGCCAAAGTTGGCGGTCTCAGACGCCGTGAGGGCACGCTGCTTGGCCACCACCATGCGGTCGATTTCGAGGATGGCGCTCTTGGGGTCGTCCAACAAGGCTTTGACTTCGGCGTTCAGGGTGCCGTACTGGGTCAGCAGCTCGCGCATGTGCTGTGCGCCGCCACCCGAAGCAGCTTGGTAAGTCTGGGTGCTCATCCACTCCACCAGACCGGCTTTGTACAAAGCGCCCACGCCCATCAGCATGCACGACACAGTGCAGTTGCCGCCCACCCAGTTTTTGCCGCCGTGTGCCAAAGCGTTCTTGATCACGGGCATGTTGACCGGGTCCAAGATGATGACCGCGTCTTTTTCCATGCGCAGGGTCGACGCGGCGTCGATCCAGTGGCCATTCCAGCCGGCCGCGCGCAGCTTGGGGAAAACTTCAGAGGTGTAGTCGCCGCCTTGGGCGGTGATGATGATCTCGCAGCGCTTGAGCTGCTCGATGTCGAAAGCGTCTTGCAGCGTGGTTTCGTTCTTGGCCATCGAGGGAGCTTGGCCACCCGAGTTGGACGTGGAGAAGAACAGGGGCTCAATCAGGTCAAAGTCTTTTTCCTGAATCATGCGGTCCATCAACACCGAGCCGACCATGCCGCGCCAGCCGACCAAACCTACCAACTTGCTCATATCAACGCCCTTTCAGTTTTTAAAACAGTGTCAGACCAGACTGTTTGCCCGGCTCGTCTGGCCGGGGGGGCGCACGACGAACCAGACTGGATCAGCCCTTAATGGTCGTGGTTTTTGTGGAGATAGCACCCACAGCAGCACCCACCTGGACGGTGTTGGCGCGGTTCAAAGAGAACAAACTTGGGTAAAACATAGCCGTTGATTATAGCGGTTGGCCTGCTGTGCCCCTGACGTCACGGCGGTGGTGTTGGCGGTTGACCTGCGCGTAAACCCTTTGTGTTCAGGCTGTGGCGGCTGTCTATACTTTTCGCAAGGAAAATTGCATGACCTCACAACAATTGATCTTGAGTTTGGTGCTGGCCACCATGGTGTTTTCGGTGTCGCTGGAATTGCGCATCGAGGACTTTCGGCGGGTCGCTCAAGCGCCGCGTGCGGTGCTGTGCGGCTTGATCCCTCAGTTCATCTTGCTGCCGGTGGGCACCTGGTTGGCCACGTTGGCGCTGGATTTGCCCGCCAACGTCGAGGCGGCCATGATTTTGGTGGCGGCCTGTCCAGGTGGGAGCTTGAGCAATGTGGTCACACACTTGGGGCGCGGTAACACGGCGCTGTCGGTCAGCATCTCTGCCGTGGCCAGTTTGATTGCGCTGTTTGCGACGCCTTTCAACTTCAGTTGGATGATCGCGGCCAACCCTGAAACCGCATCATGGTTGCGTGAGTTGTCCATCGACCCCTCTGGCATTTGGCTGAGTTTGTTGATGGTTTTGGGCATTCCGCTGGCGCTGGGTCTGCTGTTTTCGCACCGCCTGCCGGTTCTCACACAACGCATACGCAAGCCGCTGGGCAACTTCGCCTTGGGCGCTTTGATTTTGTTCATCGTGGCCGGGCTCATCAAGGAGCGTCAGCTGCTGACGCTGGGCCTCTTGCCCACCTTTTTGATTGTGGTTTTGCACAACGCCAGTGGCCTGTTTTTGGGTTGGGCCACAGCCAAGTCCATGGGCATGACCGAGCGCGACCGCAGGGCCATCATGATCGAAGGCGGCATGCAGAACTCGGGCCTGGCGCTGGGCATCATTGCCTTGCAGTTTGGCAGCGATCTGGGCATGGTCACCTTGGCCAGCCTGTGGGGCATTTGGCACATCGTCAGCGGCTTGGGACTGGCTTTTTATTGGAAGAGAAAAGATGCTCGATTGCTTGATTAAGAACGGCACCGTGGTGGACGGCACGGGCGCGCCTGCCCGTGTGGCCGATGTGGGTGTGCACGGGGGTCGCATTGTGGCCGTGGGCCAAGTGGATGAGCCCGCCCTGCAAACTGTGGACGCCACAGGCCTGTGGATCACCCCCGGCTTTGTCGACATCCACACCCACTACGATGGGCAAGTGACTTGGGACGAGTGCTTCACCCCCAGCATCTACCACGGCGTGACCACGCTGCTGATGGGCAACTGCGGCGTGGGCTTTGCCCCCAAACGACCGGGCCACGAGGGCGACCTGATCAAGCTCATGGAAGGCGTCGAAGACATTCCGGGTGCGGCGCTGCACGAGGGCATCCGCTGGAATTGGGAAAGCTTTCCGCAGTACATGGATGCGCTGGCCGTGACGCCGCGCAGCTTGGACTACTTGGTCCAGGTGCCGCACGATCCCTTGCGCATGTATGTGATGAAGGAGCGCGCCCTGGCCCACGAGAAGGCCACGGCGCAAGACATCGAGGCCATGCGTTCGCTGTTGCGTGAAGCCCTGCAGGCTGGCGCCGCCGGGTTCAGCACCGGGCGCAGCGACAACCACCGCACCTCCGAGGGCAAGGACACCCCTGCCGCGAATGCGGGCAACGACGAATTGACAGGTCTGGCCCAGGCCTTTGAGGGCTTGGGCCACGGCGTGGTGCAGATCGTGAGTGACTTCAACCTGCTCAACGGCCCCGACCAGTTCGACGCCGAGTTCGACAGCGTGGAGGCGCTGGCACGGGCCAGCGGCAAGCCGGTGTCCATGACCTGGCTGCAACGTGACCCGGGTGGCGAGCAATACCTGAAGATCCAGCAGCGGGTCGAAGCGGCGGTGCAGGCGGGCCTGCCGCTCTTCATGCAAACAGCGGTTCGGGGCATTGGCGTGCTCAACGGGCTGGACGCGAGTTTTCACCCCTTCATGGGTTTTCCGTCATACAAAGAGGTGGCGCATTTGCCGCTGGCAGAGCGCGCCCAGGCGCTGCGCGATCCGGCGCGCAAGACCCGCATCTTGTCGGAAAAGTCCGAGCGACTGGCCGGAGACGGCAGCGCCATTCCGCCGCTGGTGGATATTTTGCTGGCCAAGATTGACCTGATCAGCGGCCGCATGTTCGCGCTGGAGGACACGCTCAATTACGAGCCTTCGGTGATGCAGAGCTTTTTGGTGCGGGCCAAGCAGGTAGGCATCACGCCGCTGGAGGCGATTTACGACCACCTGAGTGCAGGCCAAGGCCATGGGCTGATTTATTTCCCGATCTTCAACTACAACGAGGGCTCGCTCGACACGGTGCGCCGCATGCTGGCCCACCCCCGAGCGCTCAGCAGCCTGAGCGATGCGGGCGCTCACGTGGGCACGGTGTGTGATGCCAGCTTTCCAACCTTCATGCTCACGCATTGGGTGCGCGACCGAGGTCGTGACAGTATCCCGCTTGAAACGGCGGTGGAGATGCTCACGAGCCGCAATGCCCGGTACCTGGGATTGTCAGACCGAGGCGTGATCGCGCCGGGCATGCGTGCCGACCTGAACGCCATCGACCCCAAACGCCTGAGCGTGGGCCTGCCCCGACTGGTGCGCGACTTGCCTGCAGGCGGTAAGCGCTTTGTGCAAAAGGCCGAAGGCTATGTGGCCACCTGGGTGGCAGGCGAGCAGGTGCAGCGCGAAGGCGAGATCACCGCGGCCCGCCCGGGGCGCTTGGTGCGCATGGGTCAGGCCTGAGGGCGTTTAAAAAACAAAGCCCGGCCACCTTCGCAGGTACCGGGCTTTGTCTTTAGCGGCGTTAGATCAGCTCAGCGCTTTGACCACCGCATCACCCATTTGCGCGGTCCCCACCTTGGTGGTTCCTTCGCTGTAGATGTCGCCGGTGCGCAGGCCTTGGGCCAGCACTTTTTGCACAGCCGCTTCGATGCGCTGGGCGGCTTCCGGCTGGTTCAGGCTGAAGCGCAGCATCATGGCCGCAGACAGGATGGTGGCCAGCGGGTTGGCCACGCCTTTGCCCGCGATGTCGGGGGCGCTGCCGTGGCTGGGTTCGTACAGGCCTTGGTTCTTGGTGTTCAGGCTGGCCGAAGGCAGCATGCCAATCGACCCCGTGAGCATGGACGCTTCGTCGGACAAGATGTCGCCGAACATGTTGCCGGTGACCACCACGTCAAAGCGCTTGGGCTCTTTGACCAGTTGCATGGCGGCGTTGTCCACATACATGTGGTCCAGCGCGATGTCGGGGTACTCTTTGCCGACTTCGGTGACCACGTCTTTCCAGAACTGGAAGGTCTCGAGCACGTTGGCTTTGTCGACGCTGGTCACGCGGCCCTCGGTGCCTGCGGCCTTGCGCTTGCGGGCGGCCTGGAAGGCCACGTGCGCGATGCGTTCGATCTCAGGCTTGGAGTAGCGCATGGTGTCGAAGGCTTCTTCGGCGCCAGGGAAGTGGCCATCGGTGGCGATGCGGCGGCCGCGTGGCTGGCCAAAGTAAATGTCACCCGTCAGCTCGCGGATGATCAAGATGTCCAGACCCGAGATCAACTCGGGCTTGAGGCTGGATGCGCCGACCAGCTGCTCGTAGCAGATGGCAGGGCGGAAGTTGGCGAACAGGCCCATGTTTTTGCGCAGGCCCAAAATGGCTTGCTCGGGGCGCAGGGGGCGGTCAAGTTTGTCGTACTTCCAGTCGCCCACCGCGCCGAACAACACGGCGTCACTGTCCATGGCCAGCTTGAGTGTGGCTTCTGGCAGGGGGTGGCCATAGGCGTCGTAAGCCGCGCCACCGACCAAGGCGGTTTCCATCTCGAACTTCAGGTCGAGAGTGTTCAAGACTTTGACGGCTTCGGCGACGATTTCGGTGCCGATGCCATCACCGGGGAGGACTGCGATTTTCATGAAAGTTCCAGAGTTCTTTAGGCGTTGACGGCTGTGTGAGCCAACCAAGGCTTGGTGGCCAGGCGTTCGGCTTCAAAGGCCTTGATTTTGTCGGCATGGCGCAAGGTCAAGCCGATGTCGTCCAAGCCATTGAGCAGGCAGTACTTGCGGAAGGGCTGCACCTCAAAGGGGATCTCTTCGCCTTGGGGGCGCACGACCACTTGACGTTCCAAATCGACCGTGAGTTCGTAGCCGGGGAAGGCGGCCACTTCGTTGAACAGCAGGTCCACGGCGGCTTCGGGCAGCACGATGGGCAGCAGGCCATTTTTGAAGCAGTTGTTGAAGAAGATGTCGGCAAAGCTGGGCGCGATCACGCAGCGAAAGCCGTATTGGTCGATGGCCCAGGGGGCGTGTTCGCGGCTGGAACCGCAACCGAAGTTCTTGCGGGCCAGCAGAACTTTGGCGCCTTTGTAGCGCGGCTGGTTGAGCACGAAATCGGGGTTGGGCTTGCGCTGGCTTTCGGGTACGCCGGGCTCGCCTTTATCGAGGTAGCGCCATTCGTCAAACAGGTTAGGACCAAAGCCGGTTTTGCGGATCGACTTGAGGAACTGCTTGGGGATGATGGCGTCGGTGTCCACGTTGGCGCGGTCCATCGGGGCCACAATGCCTTTGAGGAGGGTGAATTTCTGCATGGTGTGATTCCTCGGTCGCTTCAGGCGAATTTGCGGATGTCAACAAAGTGGCCGTGGATGGCTGCAGCAGCCGCCATGGCGGGGCTGACCAAGTGGGTGCGGCCACCCGCGCCTTGACGGCCTTCGAAGTTGCGGTTGCTGGTCGAGGCACAGCGCTCACCGGGCTCCAGGCGGTCGGCGTTCATGGCCAGGCACATGGAGCAGCCGGGTTCGCGCCATTCAAAGCCCGCAGCCTTGAAGATCTCGTGCAGACCTTCGCGCTCGGCTTGTTCCTTGACCAGGCCCGAACCGGGCACCACCATGGCCAGCTTGACGTTCTTGGCCACTTTTTGGCCGAGCTTTTTGACCACAGCCGCGGCTTCACGCATGTCTTCGATGCGGCTGTTGGTGCAAGAGCCAATGAAGGCCTTGTCGATGGTGATGTCGGCCAGCGCCTTGCCGGGTTGTAAGCCCATGTAGGTCAGCGCGCGCTCGATGGCATCACGCTTGACGTCGTCTTTTTCTTTGTCGGGGTCGGGCGTGTGGCCGTCGATGCCCAGCACCATTTCGGGTGAAGTGCCCCAGGTGACTTGCGGCACGATGGCGCTGGCGTCCAGTTCGACCACGGCATCAAAGTGCGCGCCCGGGTCGGACTGCAGGGTCTTCCAGTAGGCCACGGCTTGGTCCCACTCCACACCCTTGGGCGAGAGCAAACGGCCTTTGACGTACTCGATGGTTTTCTCGTCCACCGCCACCAGGCCTGCGCGTGCGCCACCTTCGATGGCCATGTTACAGACCGTCATGCGACCTTCCATGGAGAGGCTGCGGATGGCCGAGCCTGCGAATTCGATGGTGTAGCCGGTGCCGCCCGCGGTGCCGATCTTGCCGATGATGGCCAGAACGATGTCTTTGCCGGTGATGCCTTTGGCCAAGTTGCCCTCGACCTTGATGAGCATGTTCTTCGCTTTTTTGGCCAGCAGGGTCTGGGTGGCCATGACGTGCTCGACCTCGGAGGTGCCGATGCCGTGGGCCAGTGCGCCGAATGCGCCATGGGTGGAGGTGTGTGAGTCACCGCAGACCACGGTCATGCCGGGCAGGGTGGCACCGTTTTCTGGGCCAATGACGTGCACGATGCCCTGGCGCTTGGACAGGAAGGGGAAGAAGGCGGCAGAGCCGAACTCCTTCATATTGGCATCCAGTGTGGTGATTTGTTCTTTGCTGATCGGGTCGGTGATCCCGTCGTAACCCAGCTCCCAGCCGGTGGTGGGGGTGTTGTGGTCAGCGGTGGCCACGATGGAGCTGACACGCCAGACTTTGCGGCCCGCTTGGCGAATGCCTTCGAAGGC
>CANGZO010000119.1 GCA_947458305.1 Comamonadaceae bacterium | reverse complement strand
GCGTCAACCATTACGATGCGGGCATGAACAAAAACACCGCCCCTTTCATGCGCCAGGCCGTCATGGACCTGGAAGAATCCCGCATCCGCGAAGTCGCCAACGCGGGTATGGGCCGTCCCGATGTGCTGGCTTTTTGGTTTGGCGAGTCTGACGAGGTGACGCCCGACATCGTGCGCCAGGCGGCCATCGATTCGCTGCAACAAGGCGAGACTTTTTATTCGCACAACCTGGGCCTGCCCGAGTTGCGCCAGGCCGTGTCCGACTACATGTCTGCCCTGCACGGCCCCATTGGAGTGGAGCGCCTCGCCATCACCTCGGGCGGCGTGAACGCACTCATGTTGGCCGCGCAAGCCCTGATCGATGCCGGTGACGAAGTGGTCGCCGTCACGCCCGTGTGGCCCAACCTCACGGCGCAGGCGCTGGTCATGGGCGCGAATTTGAAGTGCGTGTCGCTGCGCCCGGTGGACGGGCAGTGGCAGCTCGACATGGCTGCGCTCAAAGCCGCCATCACGCCCGCCACCCGAGTGCTCATTGTCAACTCGCCCAACAACCCCACGGGCTGGACCCTCAGCCGCGCCGAGCAGGCCGAGATCCTGGCCCACTGCCGCAGCACCGGCACTTGGGTCCTGGCCGACGAGGTGTATGAGCGCCTGTATTTCGAAACCGACACCGCCAACGGCTGCGCACCGTCTTTTCTGGATGTGGCCGAGCCGGATGACCGACTGGTGGTGGTGCACAGCTTTTCCAAGAGCTTTTTGATGACCGGCTGGCGTTTGGGCTGGTTGGTGATGCCCGCCGCCATGACGCCGCACATGGGCAAGCTGATCGAGTTCAACACCTCGTGCGCCTCGGTGTTCACCCAAAAGGCAGGTGTGGTGGCGCTGCAAAACACCGCCGACATCACGCCCCGCGTGGTGGCGCACCTCAAAGCCTGCCGCGACACTTTGGTGCCCCTGCTGCAAGCCGTGCCGGGCGTGCAACTGGCCCCAGCCCGTGGCGGCATGTACGCGTTTTTCAGACTCGAAGGGCACCCCGATTCGGTGCAGACGGCCAAACGCCTGGTGGCCGAAGCCGGGTTGGGCTTGGCCCCCGGCGAGGCCTTTGCACCCGAAGCTGCCGGCTGGCTGCGCTGGTGCTTCGCGTCCAAAGACTTGGCGCGTTTACAGCAGGGCGTTGAGCGCTTGGCGACTTGGCTGGCCAAGAATCAAGCCGCCCGATGAAGATTCGGCTGAAGGGGGCGTGATCCAGGATGGGGCTTATGTCCCCAAAGCGACAAGTTTTTGAGGCGCTGGTACAGTCGTTCTTTTTGCTTTTCAGCCTTGGAAATCCCCATGAATCGCTTCATTGCCGTCGGTCTGTTGTTCGCCGCCGCTGCTGCGCCCGTTGTGGCCCAAACACCGATCAAGATTGGTGAAATCAACAGTTACTCGTCCATGCCCCAGTTCACCCAGCCCTATCGGCAAGGCTGGCAGTTGGCGATTGAAGAAATCAACGCTCAGGGCGGCTTGTTGGGCCGCAAGGTCGAGGTGATCGCCCGTGACGATGCCGGCAAACCTGACGAAGCCTTGCGACACGCGATTGAGCTCACGTCCAAGGAAAAAGTGGACATTTTGGCGGGTGGCTTTTTGTCGAATGTGGGCTTGGCCTTGGCTGACCATGCGGTCAAAAACAAGCGCTTGTTCATCGCCAGCGAGCCATTGACCGACGCCATCGTTTGGGATAAAGGCAACCGTTACACCTTCCGGCTGAGGGCCAGCACCTACATGCAAGCGTCCATGTTGGTCGATGAAGCGGCCAAGATGCCCGCCAAACGCTGGGCCACGATCGCGCCCAACTACGAATATGGCCAAAGCTCGGTGGCGAGCTTCAAGGAGCTGCTCAAGGCCAAGCGCCCGGATGTCGAGTTTGTGAGCGAGCAATGGCCGGCGCTTGGCAAGATCGACGCAGGCAGCACCCTGACCGCGACCATGGCCGCCAAGCCCGATGCTGTTTTCAACGTGACTTTTGGTGCCGACTTGGCCAAACTGGTGCGCGAAGGCAACCAGCGCAACATTTTCCCCAAGACCCCGGTTGTGTCCATGCTGTCGGGCGAGCCGGAGTACCTGGAAGTGCTGAAGGACGAAACACCCAAAGGCTGGATCGTGACCGGTTACCCCTGGGACCAGATCGACACCCGTGAGCACGCCAGCTTTGCGGCCAACTACTATCGCAAGTTCGGCGAAAACCCCAAACTCGGCTCGGTGGTGGGCTATGCCACCATGCAATCCATTTTTGCAGGCATCAAAAAAGCGGGCAGCGTGGACAACGAAAAGTTGGTCATTGCCATGCGTGGCCTGAAGTTCAGCACACCGTTTGGACCTGCTGAATTCCGCGCCATTGACCAGCAGTCCACCATGGGTGCTTACGTGGGCAAACTCGATTTGCGCGGTGGCAAAGGCACCATGGTGCAGTGGCGCTATGCCGATGGCAAAAACCATCTGCCCACAGATGCTTACGTCAGGGCACGTCGGCCTGCCGATGCGATGAAGTGACGGGGCACAACCCGATGTGGGTTCAACTTGGATGCACCCCCCAATTCTCGGCTTGACTCCGTGGCCAGAATTCGGCAAATGGACTCGGCAACCCCTGTCCTGCGCCATCGGCCAACAATTGATCTGGGAGCAAGGTGTCTATGCACGATGCCAAACTGCACGCCTGCCCTTTGGGGTCGCGCATCATCAAATGATGCGCAGTGATGTCGCCAGGCTTTTGCAGACCGGCGGCGCCCACCAGGTCGGCCAGAGCATGCAAGGTGTTGGCATGGAAGTAGTACACCCGCTCGGCTTTGTCGGTGACCACGATGGCGCGCTGACGCACCGGGTCTTGTGTGGCCACGCCCGTGGGGCAATGGTCGGTATGGCAACTGCGTGACTGAATACAGCCCAGCGCAAACATGAAGCCCCGCGCCGAATTGCACCAATCGGCTCCCAGCGCCAAGCAGCGTGCGATGTCAAAAGCCGAGATCACCTTGCCCGAAGCACCAATCTTGATGCGCTCGCGCAGACCCGCGCCCACCAAACTGTTGTGCACCAAGCGCAACCCGTCGCGCAGCGGCATGCCCACATGGTCGGCAAACTCAATCGGGGCCGCGCCAGTGCCGCCTTCAGCGCCATCGACCACAATGAAGTCGGGTGTTTGACCTGAAGCCAGCATGGCTTTGACGATGGAAAACCATTCGGCTGGATGGCCCACACACAGCTTGATGCCCACCGGTTTGCCGCCAGACAACTGGCGCAATTGGGTGATGAAATTCAACAATTCGATGGGGCTCGAAAAGGCCGAGTGGCGGGCCGGCGAGACGCAATCTTGGCCCATGGGCACACCCCGGGCCTCTGCAATCTCTGGGCTCACTTTGGCCTTGGGCAGCACGCCGCCGTGGCCGGGTTTGGCGCCTTGAGACAGCTTGACTTCAATCATCTTGACCTGCGGCGATTCGGCCTGCTGCGCAAAACGCACGGGGTCAAAGTGGCCGTCAGGCGTGCGGCAGCCAAAGTAACCGGAGGCGATTTGCCAGATCAGGTCGCCGCCGTGTTCGCGGTGGTGGCGAGAGATGCTGCCTTCGCCGGTATCGTGTGCAAAGCCACCCATGGCGGCTCCCCGGTTCAAGGCTTTCACGGCGTTGGGCGAGAGTGCCCCAAAGCTCATGCCCGAGATGTTGAGCAGAGACAAGTCATAGCTTTGAGCGCATTGGCCTTTGCCCACCCTCACCTTGAATGTCGCTGGGTCGGGTTGCACGGGCTGCAATGAATGGGCAATCCATTCAGTGCCTGGGCTGTACATGTCTTTGATGCTGCCAAAACCGCGTTTGTCGTTTTCGACTTTCGAGCGTGCGTACACCATGGCCCTTTGGTTGCGCGAAAACGGGAGCTTCTCCTCATCGTTTTCCAAAAAATACTGGCGCAACTCCGGCCTGATGTATTCCAGTGCGTAACGCAGGCGACCTGTCAGGGGGTAGTTACGGCGCACGGCCTGTTTGGTTTGCCTGAAGTCCAGCCAGCCCAAAACAAACAACACACCGAAGACTGCGCTGACCCAAGGCGATAAGGGCCAAGCCACCAAGGCCAGCGGGGCCGTGATTAACCATGGCAAGAAGCGGGACAGGGATTGACGGGCCATGAGCGGGACTCCTGGTGAGAACGATCACTTCCGGCCGTGCCGAAAGGTCACCATCCTAGTTCTTATTGTTGATTTTGTTAAATTTAGGCCATCGCATAGCGCTGCGCTGCCAAATGCTTGACCCAAGCCGGTGGCAATGGCAAAGGTTCGTGGCTCATCCAGGCGGCCGTGAGCTCACCGCAAAGCACCGCCAAGCTGATGCCGCGCGCGCCCATGCCAGCGCTGATCCAAAGGCCTGGCATCCGCAGGGAGTCAATGGGCCCCACCGCTGGCAGGCGGTTGGGCAAGGTGCAGCGCAAACCGGCCCAGCCCCTCACCCGATCCGGCCCGAATTGACCAGCCATGGCTTGGCCCAAGTCGGGCAGCAGAGTGGCCAAACGCACTTGGTTGGCGGCATGGTCTTCGGTGCGCACAGGAGCTTGCTCGCAGTTGCGCTCAAAGGTTGAACCGATGTACCAGCCCAACGGGCCCTCTGGCGTGGGCACACCGCTGATGAAGCTGCCGTGGCCGTTGACCGGGAAAGGCGGTAAGGCGGGTGAGGCGTGAAATGGGTTGTGTTGGGCGCCCAAGTCACCCTCTAAATCGGACATCAGCCCGTAGCTGACCTGTCCGCGCAAGGGGTTGAGTGGCACCGCAAAGCCGGGCAGGGGCCGCAGCAAAGCCAAACTGTCAAAGGCGCTGGCCACCACCAAAAAACGGGATTGGGACAAGGTCTGGCCTTGGGCATCGGTCACGGTCCACAAGTCGCCTTGACGCTCGATGGCGTGCACATCTTGGCCCCAGCGCACACGCACACCCGGTGTTTGCAGTTGTGCGGCCACCAGTTGCCGGGGCCGAATCCAGCCCGCTTGTGCATGCCAAATGGCGGGGGTGACGGGGGGCAGTCCCGCTGCGGCAATTTGGGCGGCGCTGGCCGGACTGCTGTGGTGATCGGCGGGATCCGATGGCAAACGGCGTTTGCCCGCCAAGTTGTGCTCCAAAACACCCGTCAAGGCCCAGTCGGTGCCGGTTTTCAGCAAAGCTTGGGCGCGCTGCAATGTGGCCTCTACACCTGCGCGCGTGATGCGTGACAGCAGGTTGTCATCGGGCGAGACATGGGGCGCCGCCAAACCCACAGGCAAGCCCGAAGCGCCAGCACCCAGGCCTCGGGCCCGGTCGAGTACCGTGACAGTCCAGCCTCGCTGGGCCAGACTGAAAGCCACCGCAGACCCCGACAAGCCGGCACCGATGACCAGTGCCTGGCGAGGGTCAGCGGAGCGGCTCAAAGGTTCAAAACTGGAGGGGGGAAACCGTCCAGCGATCAGCTGGCGGCGGGCGGCACGTAGCCTTGGGCAGCATCGGCACCGTCGCCGAAGAAATGGTTTTCCATTTGGCGCGCCAGGTACTGGCGAGCACGCAGATCGGCCAAGTTCAGGCGGTTTTCATTGACCAGCATGGTCTGGTGCTTGAGCCAATCGCCCCAGGCTTGCTTGCTCACGCCTTCCCAGATGCGCTTGCCCAAATCGCCGGGGTAGGGTGGAAAATCCAGACCCTCAGCTTCTTTGCCGAGTTTGATGCATTGAACGGTGCGTGCCATGGTGTTGTCGAGCCTTGATCAGTCTTAAGAAGCGCTGGTTATACGGATATAGAATTTCAGTATTTCCAGTTGAAAGCCGATCACACGACAATGCGGCCTGTTGCACTTTTCGTGTGGTCTTGCAGGCCGTAAATGTAGCAAGCTTTCAGCATCCCCCCAGGGCTTTGGGTCTCTTGTCTCCCAATACACAGCAATACCAAATGAGTGCTTTTCTTGAAGAACGCGTTTTGAGTGTCCACCATTGGACCGACCGCCTGTTCAGTTTCACCACCACCCGCGACCAGGCCCTGCGTTTTTCAAACGGCCACTTCACCATGATTGGCCTGCGCGGCGACAACGGCAAACCGCTGCTGCGCGCGTATTCGATTGCCAGTGCCAACTACGAAGAGCACCTGGAGTTCTTGAGCATCAAGGTGCCTGACGGCCCATTGACCTCCAAACTGCAGCACATCAAGGTGGGCGACACCATCATCGTGGGCCGCAAACCCACGGGCACTTTGCTCATTGATTACTTGCTGCCCGGTAAAAACCTGTACCTGATGGGCACAGGCACGGGTTTGGCCCCGTTCATGAGCATCATCCGTGACCCTGAAACCTACGAACGCTTTGAAAAAGTGATCCTGGTGCACGGCGTGCGTCAAGTCAACGAACTGGCCTACCACGACTACATCGCGCAAGAGCTGCCCGCCCACGAGTTTTTGGGCGAGATGGTCAGCCAGCAACTGCTGTACTACCCCACCGTGACCCGCGAGCCCTACATAAACCAAGGCCGCGTGACCGACCTCATTGAAAACGGCAAGTTGTTTGCCGATTTGGGCCTGCCCTTGCTGAACCCCGAGACCGATCGCGTGATGATTTGCGGCTCCCCTGAAATGCTCAAAGACCTCAAGCGCATTTGCGAAGAGCGTGGCCTCAAAGAAGGCAACACCAGCACGCCCGGCGCTTTTGTCATCGAGCGGGCCTTTGCCGAGTCCTGAGGCCCCTGGGGGCTTTGTTCGTCAGCGCCCCAACCCATCCAGGAACACGGGGGCAAAATGCCCCCGTTGTCATTTAAAAAAACACCCATGAACCTGTCTTCTGTTTCCCCCCAACGCTGGATGCTGTTGATCGCCTTGTCGGGCATCGGCATGTTGGTGTTCGGCCTGTATTTGCAGCATGTGGTGGGTCTGAACCCTTGCCCCATGTGCATCGTGCAGCGCTACGCCTTGATCGGTGTGGTGGTGTTGGCCTTGGTAGGCTGGCGTTTGCGCGGCAAAGGCTTGGTCGCATCGAGCTTGCTGTTGACAATGAGTGCGGGCTTTGGCGCCTTCACTGCCGCTCGCCAAAGCTGGCTGCAGTGGTACCCGCCCGAGGTGGTCAACTGCGGGCG
>CANGZO010000118.1 GCA_947458305.1 Comamonadaceae bacterium | reverse complement strand
AGCCCAGTTCTTCCATCTGCTGAATGGCTTCCAGGCGCTGGGCGGCTTGCTTGGTGAGGCCTTCCACATCGGGCACCATCAGGTAGGCATAGGCTTGGTGGTGCGAGCGGCCCACGCGGCCGCGCAGCTGGTGCAGCTGGGCGAGGCCGAATTTGTCAGCCCGGCTGATGACGATGGTGTTGGCGCTCGGCACATCGATGCCGGTTTCAATGATGGTGGAGCACAGCAGCACGTTGTGCTTGCCGGCCACGAATTCGCGCATCACGCGCTCGAGCTCGCGCTCGGGCATCTGGCCGTGGGCCACGGCGATGCGGGCTTCGGGCAGGATTTCTTCGAGCTTTTGCTTGCGGTTCTCGATGGTCTCGACCTCGTTGTGCAAAAAGTAGCACTGGCCGCCGCGCTTGAGTTCGCGCAGCACCGCCTCGCGGATCACGCCCGTGCCCTCGTTGCGCACAAAGGTCTTGATGGCCAAGCGGCGTTGCGGCGCGGTGGCAATCACGCTCAAATCGCGTAGACCCTCCAGCGCCATGCCCATGGTGCGGGGGATGGGGGTGGCCGTCAGCGTGAGCACATCGACCTCGGCTCGCAGGGCTTTCATGGCCTCTTTGTGGCGCACACCAAAGCGGTGTTCTTCGTCGATGATGAGCAGGCCCAGGTCATGGAACTTGGTGGATTCACTCAGCAGTTTGTGCGTGCCGACCACGATGTCCACAGTCCCGTCGGCAATGCCTTTGAGGGCGGCGGTGACTTCTTTGCCCGAACGAAAGCGCGAGACTTCGGCCACCTTGACGGGCCATTTGGCAAAGCGGTCTTTGAGCGTCTGGTAATGCTGTTCGGCCAGCAGCGTGGTGGGGGCCAGCAGAGCGACTTGCTTGCCACCGGTCACGGCCACAAAGGCGGCCCGCAGTGCGACCTCGGTCTTGCCAAAGCCCACATCGCCGCAGACCAAGCGGTCCATCGGGCGGGGGCTGATCATGTCTTGGATGACGCAATGGATGGCGGCCTTTTGGTCAGCGGTTTCTTCAAAACCAAAGTCGTTGGCAAAGGTTTCGTAGTCTTGCGGGCTGTAGCGGAAAGGATGGCCCTCGCGTGCAGCGCGGCGGGCATAGATGTTGAGCAACTCGGCTGCGGCGTCGCGCACCTGCTCTGCCGCCTTGCGTTTGGCCTTTTCCCATTGGCCTGAGCCCAGCTTGTGCAGGGGCGCTTCGTCGGCGCTCACGCCCGTGTAGCGGCCAATCAGCTGCAACTGGCTCACGGGCACATAGAGCGTGGCCTTGTCGGCGTATTCCAGGTGCAAAAATTCTTGCAGGGCAGGCGTGCCGTCTACGTTTTTCTGGCCCATGTCCATGTTGACCAGGCCCCGGTAGCGGCCAATGCCGTGGGCACTGTGCACCACCGGGTCACCCACGTTCAGCTCGCTCAGGTCTTTGATCAGGGCTTCTACATCGCTGACCTGTTCCTGCTTTTTGCGTCGGCGCGTGACGGACCCTGCGGCAAAGAGTTCAGTTTCGGTGACCAGGTCGATGTTGTGCTCGAACCAGTGGAAACCGCTGACCAGACCCGCGGTGGCCATGCCCACCTTTTCATCGCTGGCCAAAAAGGCTTGCAGGCTGACGAACACAGGTGGTGTGAGGCCGCTGGAGCGCACGAAGTCGAGCAGGCTTTCGCGGCGGCCATCGCTTTCGGCCAGGATCAACACGCGGCTGGGATTGCTGCGGATGTGCGCTTGCAACCTGGCCAGCGGGTCGTCGGCGCCGCGCACCACCGTCAACTCGGGCAGGGGCTGGGCGAGGGTGTTGTCGGCCACATCGCTGCTGCCTGCGCGCAGGGCCAGCTGCGCATGTCCGTTGGTCAGTGTGTAGAACTGCTCGGCACTCAAAAACAGCGCATCGGGCGGCAGCACGGGCCGCTCGGGGTCGCCTTGCACCAGGCGGTAGCGGTCGCGGGTGTCTTGCCAAAAGCGCTGAAAGGCGGGCTCCAGATCGCCGTGCAGCACCACGGTGGCGGCATCGGCCTGGCCAGCGCCCAGGTAATCAAACACTGTGGCGGTTTCTTCAAAGAACAGCGGCAGGTAGTACTCGATGCCCGCCGTGGCCACGCCGTTGCCCATGTCCTTGTAGATACGGCTTTTGGTCGGGTCGCCTTCGAGCAGTTCGCGCCAGCGGCTCCTGAAACGTGCACGCGCCGCCTCGTCCATCGGGAACTCGCGACCGGGTAACAAGCGCACTTCGGGCACGGGGTAGAGGCTGCGCTGGCTGTCGGGGTCAAAGGTGCGGATGCTGTCGATTTCGTCGTCGAACAGGTCCACCCGATAAGGCACCAGCGAGCCCATGGGGAAGAGGTCGATCAAGCCGCCGCGCACCGCGTATTCGCCGGGGCTGACCACCTGGCTAACGTGTGAGTAGCCCGCCAGCGTGAGCTGGGCCTTGAGTTGCGCTTCGTCCAGCTTTTGTTTGACCTTGAACTCGAAGGTGTAGCCCGCCAAAAAGGACGGCGGCGCCAGACGGTAGAGCGCGGTGGTGGCGGGCACCAGCACCACGTCGGCGCTTTCTGCGTGGTTGCGCTGCTTGATGCGCCACAGCGTGGCCAAGCGCTCGCTGATCAGGTCTTGGTGGGGCGAGAAGGTGTCATAAGGCAAGGTTTCCCAGTCGGGGAACATCACGCATCGCAGATCGGGCGCAAAAAACACCAGCTCGTCCATCAAGCGCTGGGCATCGGCCGCGTCGCTGGTGACGATGGCGGTGAGCTTGCCTGCTTTTTTTTCGCGCTGCGCCAGCAGGGCCAGCAGCACGGCATCGGCCGATCCAGCGGGGCGGGGCAGGTTGAAACGTTTGCCGGATATCAGGCTGGGCAGTTGCATGGTGGCGAGGGTCAATGGCGAAAAGAAAATGCAAAACACCCCCCGCCAAGAAGGAGGGGGGTGTGAAGAAGTCGAACTGTGTTGATTTTAGAGGCTGAAGCCGCCGACCCACAAAACTACAATGTGACGATATGAATGACCACAACCCCTCGACCCGCTTTCATGCCTTGATCCCCTGTGCGGGCACGGGCAGCCGTGCGGGCACGCTGCAACCCAAGCAATACCAGCAGGTGGCTGGTCAGCCTATGGTCATGCACACTTTACAAGCTTTGGCGCAGGTGCCTCAATTGACCAGTGGCTGGGTGATTTTGTCGCCCGACGATGGGCATGCTTGGCCCGAGCATGGCTGGCCTGCGCATTTCCAGCGCCAAGCCTGTGGCGGCGTCAGCCGTGCAGAGAGCGTTTTCAATGGGCTCCAAGCCATGTTGGCGGCTGGCCTTGACCCGATGGATTGGGTGCTTGTGCACGATGCGGCGCGTTGTTTGGTATCGCCCGAGTCGGTGAGCCGCCTGATCGACACTTGCCAACACGATGCGGTGGGCGGGCTGTTGGCGCTGCCCTTGCCTGACACGCTCAAAAGCGAAGAGGGTGGGCGCGTTTTGGCCACGGTGCCGCGTGAACACAAATGGCTCGCGCAGACACCGCAGATGTTTCGCCTGAAGGCCTTGCACGACGCACTGGCTGCGGTGGCGGCCAGTGGTTTTGCGGGCATCACCGATGAGGCCAGTGCGATGGAGCGACTGGGCCTCAAGCCGCGCTTGGTGGAAGGCTCGGCGCAAAATTTCAAAGTCACTTACCCGGCCGACTTCGCGTTGGCCGAAGCCATTTTGGGGAGCAGGGCATGAGTTTCAGAATCGGTGAAGGCTGGGACGTGCATGCCTTGGTGCCAGGGCGCAAGCTGGTTTTGGGTGGGGTGGAAATTTCCCATTCATCGGGGTTGCTGGGTCATTCAGACGCCGATGTGTTGCTGCACGCCATCACCGATGCGGTGCTGGGCGCCGCGGGGCTGGGGGACATCGGACGGCATTTTCCGGACACGGACGCGCAGTTCAAAGGGGCTGATTCTCGCGTGCTGTTGCAAGAAGCCATGCGGCGTGTGCGCGCAAAAGGGTGGGAGCTGGTGAACGTGGACAGCACCATCGTGGCCCAAGCCCCCAAGCTGGCCCCGCACATGGCGGCCATCCATGCAGGCGTAGCGCAAGCGCTGGGCGTGAGCTTGGATCAGGTGAATGTGAAGGCCAAGACGGCAGAAAAGCTGGGCCCCGTGGGCATGGGTCAAAGCATGGAGGCGCGTGCGGTGGCCTTGCTGACCCTCAAGTCGGTGACACCTGCCTGAATTTCATCAGTGCCATCAGCCCCCCGGCGCTGTTGTTGAACACCGAGAACGTGCCGCCCATGCGCTGCACCGACTTTTCGACAATGGCCAGCCCCAAGCCTGAGCCTGTCGCGTCGGTTCGGGCGCTGTCTCCTCTGAAAAACGGTTGGGTCAGGTTTTTCAAGGCGTCCTCAGGGACGCCAGGACCTTGGTCGCGCACGCGCAGCAAGACCCAGCCTTCGTGCACGCGGGCCACAATTTCGACCCGTGTGATGTCGTCGCTGGGGCTTTGACCATAACGGCGGGCATTTTCCAGCAAGTTGGACAGCACCCTAACCAGTTCGACTTGCTCAGCATGAATTTGCAAGTCTTCGGCCACATCGACGCTGATCTGAAGGTGCTGGTCGTTGCGCCAAGGCGCAATGCTGCGGCTGATGACACCTGACAACAAAACCGCCCCTAAATTTGTGGGTTCGGGTCGGGCGTAATCGAGGAACTTGTCGATGATGGCGTCGAGTTGGGCGATGTCGGCGGCCATCAAATCACGGGTTTTCACGTCCGCCACGCTCAGCTCGGTCTCAAGGCGCAAACGGGCCAAGGGGGTGCGCAGATCATGCGAAATGCCAGCAAGCATCACGGCCCGTTCTTGCTCGATCTTGGCCAAGCGCTCGGCCATGCGGTTGAAGCCGATGTTGACTTCGCGGATTTCGCTGGTGGCCGCGTCTTCGTCCAGGTTGGCGGTGTTGAAATGCCCATCGCGCACTTGGCTGGCGGCCAAAGACAGGCGCTTCAAAGGCCGGTTGATCAGGCCCGCCATCAAGGCAGCGCCCCCCAAGGACAAAGCCAGCGTCAAGCCCAGCCAAGTGAGCCAGGCCGAGCCGCCCAAAGGTCTGAGCCGCTCGGGGTCCATCTGCAACCAATAACTGTCACGCTCGATCTTGAAGCCAATCCACAGCCCATCGACTTGGTTGACCTGGGAGGCAATCAGCGTGTCGGGTCCCAGACGTTTGACCATCTCCACGACCAATTGGCGCTCCAGACCTGAAGCCCCAAAGGCTTGGATCTGGTCGCTGGGTTCTCGGATTTGGATGTTGACGTCTTCTTCATCTGCCAGCGTTTTGAGCAGCGACACCCGCGCGATCGCATCGGTGTGCATCAAGGCGGTCTTGGTCAGATTGACCACCGTGGCAATTTGGTGGGCATTGCGCAAAATGCGGGGTTCGTACTCTTGGGTGCGAAACATCTGCAGCCAAGCCAAGCTGCTGAACAAAATCAGCAAGGCCAGCAAAATGAATGTGCGCCAAAACAGGCTGAGCTTGAGCTTGCGAGCAGGTTTAGTGGCCACGCTCGGCTCTGGGACTTCGACTTCAGCAGGGTTCACGCTTGGCCATCGGGCACAAACACATACCCAATGCCCCAAACGGTTTGAATGACTTTGGGTGCGGCGGGGTCTTGTTCGATCATTTTCCGCAGGCGAGAAATTTGGACATCCAAGCTGCGGTCAAAAGGCTCAAAGTCGCGACCACGGGCCAGTTGGGCCAGTTTTTCACGCGACAGGGCTTGCTTGGGGTGCCGGGCCAAGGCTTTGAGCATGGAAAACTCGCCGCTTGTCAGCGGGATGTCTTCGCCCAAGCGGTTCAATGAGCGCGTCCCCAAGTCGAGTGTGAAGGCACCAAACACAATGACTTCGTTGTCTGCGATGGACGGTGCGCCGGGGACCTCGGCTGTTGGCCTTCGACGCAAGACGGCGTGAATCCGGGCCAGCAACTCCCGTGGGTTGAAGGGCTTGCCCAGGTAGTCATCGGCACCCATGTCCAAGCCCGCAATGCGGTCGGTATCTTCGACTTTGGCGGTGAGCATGATCACGGGTGTTTTGTTGCCAGCTGCGCGCATCCGCTTGCAGATGCTCATCCCGTCTTCACCAGGCAGCATCAGGTCAAGCACGACCAGGTCGATGGTTTCGCGCTGCATGATGCGGTCCAAGGCTCGGCCATCTTCGGCCAACAAGACATCCAAGCCTTCTTGCGATAAAAAGCGCCGCAGCAAATCACGGATGCGAGCGTCATCGTCCACGATGACAACTTTGACCAAGCGGGTGGAGCTGTTCATGGTCGGGTGCTTGCTTACTGAGCGGTCCAACCGCCATCCATGTTCCAGGCCACGCCGCGCACGTTGTTGCCCGCAGCCGAGCAGAAGAACACGGCCAACTCACCCAGTTCTTCGGGTGTGGTGAACTGCATCGACGGCTCTTTTTCTCGCAGCAGCTGTTTTTTGGCTTCTTCGTTGGACAGGCCCATGGCCACGGCTTTGGCGTCCACTTGTTTTTGCACCAGTGGGGTCAGCACCCAGCCGGGGCAAATGGCGTTGCAAGTCACGCCTGTGGTGGCGTTTTCAAGTGCGGTGACCTTGGTCAAGCCCACCACACCGTGCTTGGCGGCCACATAGGCCGATTTTTCGGCAGAACCCACCAAACCGTGGATGGAGGCCACGTTGATGATGCGGCCCCAATTGGCCGCTTTCATCGCGGGAAGAGCCAGACGGGTGGCGTGGAAGGCGCTGGTCAGGTTGATGGCGATGATGGCGTCCCAGCGTTCGACCGGAAAGTCCTCGACCTTGGCCACATGCTGGATACCGGCGTTGTTGACCAAAATGTCCACCCGGCCGAAGGTGTCGGCGGCGAATTTCATCATGGCTTCGATCTCGTTGGCTTTGCTCATGTCGGCACCGTGGTAGGCCACCTTCACACCCAAAGCGGCAATTTCGGCCTTGGGGCCTTCGACATCGCCGAAACCATTGAGGACGATGTTGGCGCCTTGTTGGGCCAAAGCCTTGGCAATGCCCAGACCGATACCGCTGGTGGAACCCGTGACCAACGCTGTTTTACCTTGCAACATGAGGATGACTCCGAAAGATGAGAAAGATGAATTAGGATGTTCAAAAGTCCATTATGGCGCTGCCCAAGCCCGGTTTGATGGGTGAACTCTCCAGATTCTT
>CANGZO010000117.1 GCA_947458305.1 Comamonadaceae bacterium | reverse complement strand
TTGCAATGAAACAGTGGTCAGCGCGCCCGCCAAGGCGCCAATGCTGAGCCATCCGGCGATCTTGAGTTTGTGTCCCATGGTGCGTGTGCGTGTTCGGTGAAGGTCAAATCAATATACACCCGCAAGCCCCGAAGCGACGGGCGTGGCCTGTAATTTCCTGTAAAGACCCCGAAAGCTCAACCTTTGCCTTGGCTGGCCACTGCGGCGGCGGCTTGGGCTGCTGCTTGTGCGTCACCCAAGTAGTAGTGCCGAATCGGCTTGAGCTCAGCGTCCAATTCATAGACCAAGGGGATGCCGTTGGGGATATTGAGCCCCACGATGTCTTGCTCTGAGACGTTGTCGAGGTACTTGATCAAAGCGCGGATGGAGTTGCCGTGTGCAGCGATCAAAACGCGTTCGCCATGTCGAATGCGGGGGGCAATGCTGTCATTCCAGCAGGGCAGCACCCTGGCCACGGTGTCTTTGAGGCATTCGGTCAGGGGCAGGTTTTCAGGTTTGACTTGGGCATAGCGGCGGTCACCGCGTTCACAACGGGGGTCGCTGGCCTCCAAAGCGGGGGGCGGTGTGTCATAGCTGCGGCGCCAAGCCAGCACCTGCTCTTCGCCAAATTTTTTGGCCATGTCGGCTTTGTTAAGACCTTGCAAAGCGCCGTAATGGCGCTCGTTCAGACGGTAATCCTTGACCACGGGCAGCCAGGTGCGGTCCATTTCGTCCAGTGCGAACCACAGTGTGTGAATGGCCCGTTTGAGCACCGATGTGAAGCACACATCAAAGTCCCACCCCTCGGCTTTGAGCAGTTGGCCTGCCGACATGGCTTGGCTCACTCCAGTCGGGGTTAGGTCCACATCGGTCCAGCCCGTGAATCGGTTTTCCAGGTTCCAAGTGGACTCGCCGTGGCGAATGAGAACAATTTTGTACATGGTGAAAAGGGGCGCTTTAGGGTGTGAAGACAAGGTTTGAGCCGCTCATTTTAGAATCCGTGCTGGCGGCCTACTGACAGGCCTTTGTTTTTTTTGCCCCAAAAGGTCTGATTTGTGAACTTTCTCCTCGAAAACTGGATGTTGTTGTTGGTTGCTGTGGCCTCGGGCGTCGCTTTGATGTTGCCCGCGCTGACCAAAGGCGGTGGGCTGGATCCTCAAGCCATGGTGCAACTGATGAACCGCGAAAAGGCGGTGGTGATCGATGTGTGCGAGCCCGATGAGTTCGCGCGTGGCCATGTCATCGGTGCCAAAAATCTGCCACTGGCCCAAGTCGACGAAAAGCTGGCCCAGTTGGTCAAGAACAAGTCCACCCATGTGATCATGGTTTGCCAGGTTGGCGCCCGTTCTTCCCGAGCTGCTGCAGCCGCGCGCAAGCTGGGCTATGACAACGTCCATTCTTTGTCTGGTGGCCTGCGTGCCTGGGTGGCGGCCAGCATGCCCACCGAAAAAGCCTGATTTTTCGCTCAGTTTTGAATGACCCATTTCGCAAGGTTCTGACATGCAATCCGTCAAGATGTACACCACAGCCGTTTGCCCTTACTGCACTCGCGCCAAGCAGATCCTCAAAGCCAAAGGCGTTGAGCAGATTGAAGAAATTCGCATCGACACCGATCCGGCGCAGCGTGACCACATGATGCAGACCACAGGCCGCCGCACCGTGCCCCAAATTTTCATTGGGTCTACCCATGTGGGCGGTTGTGATGACTTGATGGCGCTGGATGCCAAAGGTGGTTTGCAAGCTTTGCTGCAAGCGGCCTGACTGGGGTTATTGCTCAGGCCTGGACAGTGCTTTTGGGCGCTGCGCGGGCCGGGCTTCCTCCATAATCTCGACTTTCCAACTCGCGGCATCCGCCCGCGGCTTTTTCTCAAAGAAACACCATGACCGATACCGCAGCCACATCCAACAACGAAGTTCAAGCGCCTGTTTTTCAGATCCAGCGTGTTTACTTGAAAGAAGCCTCTCTGGAGCAGCCGAACTCGCCTGCCATCTTGATTGACCAGCAGCAACCCAGCGTCGACATTCAGTTGGGCGTTGAAGCCACACCGGTGGCTGAGGGCGTTTTTGAAGTGTGTGTGACGGCCACTGTGCACACCAAAATTGACGACAAGACGGTCTTTTTGGTGGAATGCAAGCAAGGGGGCATTTTTGAAATTCGCCACCTGCCTGACGACCAGTTGGGCCCTGTCATGGGCATTGCTTGCCCGCAAATTGTCTACCCGTATTTGCGCGGCAATGTGGCCGACTTGATCACCCGCGCCGGTTTTCCGCCAGTGCACATGGCCGAAATCAACTTCCAGGCCATGTACGAGCAGCAGCAATTGCAACAAGCACAGCAAGCCGGTTCTTTGCCTCAGTAAACATCGGTTTTGCCCGGACACCTTGTGATGCACATCAGCGTGATTGGTGCCGGCGCTTGGGGCACCGCCATGGCCATGGCGGCCAGTCGTCATCCGGACGGGCATCAAGTGGATCTGCATGTTCGGGACAAGGCGCAGGCCGCCGCCATGCAGCAGTCCCGTGAAAACAGCCGCTACCTGCCCGGTGTTCGGCTGTCGGACGCTGTTCGCATCACTTCCGAGCCGTGGACCAGCGCCGATGGCCGCAGCCATGCAGCCCGTTTGGTGGTGGTGGCCACCCCGATGGCGGGTTTGAGAAGTGTCTTGACGTCTCTAGCGGGTGCAGATGCGCCTGTGGCTTGGCTGTGCAAAGGTTTTGAATCGGGTACCGGCCTGATGCCGCACGAGGTTCAGGCCCAAGTGGCGCCCAAGTTGCGTGCGGGTGCCCTGAGCGGTCCCAGTTTTGCCCTCGAAGTGGCGCGTCAACAACCCACCGCCTTGGTGGCGGCAAGCCCCCATGCCGACGTGCGCGATGCCATGGTGAACGCATTCCACGGCCCTTCTTTGCGCGTCTACGCCAACCACGACATGGTGGGTGTGGAGGTGGGCGGCGCTGTGAAAAACGTTTTGGCCATTGCCACGGGCCTGTGCGATGGCTTGAATCTGGGCCTCAATGCACGGGCAGCTCTGGTCACGCGGGGCCTGGCCGAGATGACCCGTTTGGGCATCGCCTTGGGTGCGCAAAGTGACACCTTCATGGGTTTGTCCGGTTTGGGTGATTTGGTGTTAACAGCCACTGGCGATCTGAGCCGCAACCGAAAGGTGGGTTTGTTGCTGGCCCAGGGACAAACTTTGAACCAGGCTGTGGCCTCTTTGGGGCATGTGGCCGAGGGGGTCTACAGTGCCCGCACAGTGATGCAAAGGGCCCAATTGCTGGGCGTGGACATGCCGATCACTGCCGCGGTGGTGGCCTTGCTCGATGGCACCTGCAGCGCCCAACAAGCGGTGCAAGCCTTGATGGGCCGAGACCCCAAAGGCGAGTTCGCCTGAGCCCCTGCCCGCCATGATTGCCCGACAACCGCCCTTGTCCAAGGGCTCCGTCTTTCAAAAGCCCACCCTGGCCCAACAGCTTTGGCGCTTGTTTCAGGGTTTTGATGGTCCATTGGCTTTGGCCGTGGGCTGTTTGGTGGGTTTGGGGCTGTTGGTCATGTATTCGGCCGGGTTTGACCACGGCACCCGCTTTGTGGACCATGGCCGCAACATGTTGATTGCCGGCGTGATCATGATGGTGGTGGCGCAAATCCCGCCATCCAAAATGATGGCTTGGGCGCTGCCGATCTATGCCGTGGGCGTGGTGCTGTTGGTGGCTGTGGCGCTGTTTGGCATTACCAAAAAAGGCTCCACCCGTTGGATCAATTTGGGGGTGGTGATACAGCCCAGCGAGATCTTAAAAATCGCTTTGCCGCTGATGTTGGCCGCGTGGTTTCAAAAGCGAGAGGGGCAGCTGCGGATGTCTGATTTCGCTGTGGCGGTCGTGATTTTGCTGGTGCCTGTCGGCCTGATCATGAAGCAACCAGATTTGGGGACCTCCTTGCTTGTGCTGGCGGCAGGTTTGGCGGTGATTTTTTTTGCAGGCCTGAATTGGCGTTGGATTTTGCCTCCGTTTGTTTTGGGTTTGGTCGGCATTGTGGTGTTGGTCATCATGGAGCCCAGCTTGTGCCTGCCGGGCGTGGATTGGCATGTTTTGCACGAATACCAGCGGCAAAGGGTGTGTACTTTGCTGGACCCGGGGCGGGATCCGCTGGGCAAAGGCTTTCACATCATTCAGGGCATGATCGCGATTGGTTCGGGCGGGCTGTGGGGCAAAGGCTTTATGCAAGGGACGCAAACCCATCTTGAGTTCATACCTGAGCGCACCACCGACTTTATTTTTGCGGCCTTGGGCGAAGAGTTTGGTCTTTTGGGTGGCTTGGTCTTGCTCGCTTGCTTTTTCTTTTTGATTTACCGAGCTTTGGTCATCGCCATGCAAGCGCCCACCTTGTTCAGCCGCTTGTTGGCCGGCAGCATGGCCACCATCTTTTTCACCTATGCGTTTGTTAACATGGGCATGGTCAGCGGCATCTTGCCCGTGGTCGGTGTGCCTTTGCCTTTCATCAGTTATGGCGGAACGGCCATGGTCACGCTGGGCTTGGCTTTGGGCATTTTGATGTCGATTGCCAAATCCAAGCAGTTGGTGCAAACATGAACGCTTTTTTGCCCGTGGTGGTCGCAGGTGCAGGCAATATGGGTGGCGCCATGCTGGCCCGTTTGCGAGACTTGGCTTGGTCGGTGGGTGTCTATGACACCGATGCGCAAGCCCAAGCGAAGGCTTTGGCGCATGGCGCGTGGCCCATGGCGTCACCGCGGCATGCTGCCCACAGTTTGGCACCTGATGGTGTGCTTTTGATCGCCGTGGTGGATGCCGTCCAAACCGAGGCGGTTTTGTGGGGCGAGGATGGTGCTGGACCTGAACTCCAACCTGGACAGACGGTCATGCTGTGCCCCACTTTGGGCCCGAAGACGGTGCAAACCCAAGCCGAACGTTTGGCACAACGTGGCGTGGATTGCATGGATGCGCCCATGTCTGGCGGCCCTTTGAGGGCCAGACAAGGAGCCATGAGTTTGATGGTGGCCTGTTCTGAACCCGTATGGCAGCGCAGCCAAAATTTGCTGGACGCATTGAGTCAACAGGTGTTTCGTGTGGGTGTACGTGCGGGCGATGGTGCACGCACCAAATTGGTCAACAACTTGCTGGCCGCTGTCAATTTGGCCGGAGCTGCCGAGGCACTGGCTTTGGCAGAGCGCTTGGGGCTGGACCCGGCGGTGACCTTGTCGGTCATGGAGGCTTCCAGTGGTCAAAGCTGGATAGGCTCCGATCGAATGGGGCGTGCCTTGGCCGGAGACTTTGAGCCCCGAGCGCATGTCAGTTTGCTCGCCAAGGACACGGGGCTGGCTGTTTCTGCGGCCGACGAAGTCGCCTACGACCCGCCATTGGGCCGTTTGGCGCGAGACCTGTTTGCGCAGGCGATGGCGCAGGGCTTGGCGCAATTGGACGATGCAGCACTGCTGCAACTGATGCGCCAGCGCTGAATGTGGGTGCACTTGCGCCCGACTGGTTCTTGTGCCTCTCGTGCGGTGCGCACACCGGATCAGGCAAGGGTCTTGATCCGTGCCTACAATGACCACCATGATTTCACGCGAACCCACCATCGAACGCCTGGCCACGGCCAGGTCCCTCTTGCTGGAGCCTTTTGGCTTGGATGAAACCCACCTGAGCCGGGCGCTTTCTGCCATTCAGGCCCATCAGGTCGACGATGCCGACCTTTATTTCCAGTACACCCGCTCTGAAGGTTGGAGCCTCGAAGAAGGCATCGTCAAAACCGGCAGCTTCAGCATCGACCAGGGTGTGGGCGTGCGGGCTGTATCGGGCGAAAAAACCGCCTTCGCATACTCGGACGACATCTCCGAAGCCTCCTTGATGGACGCCGCCATGACGGTGCGCACCATCGCTCAGGCTACGCAAAACAAGCGCATCAAAGTACCCACCCGCAAAATATCGGCCAGCCGCTCGCTCTACCCCTCGCTGGACCCGATGTCCACCTTGGACAGCACGGCCAAGGTGAACTTGCTCGGTCGTGTCGAGACCATCGCCCGTGCCAAAGACCCTCGCGTGGTGCAGGTCATGGCCGGTTTGGCCACCGAATACGACGTGGTCATGGTCGCGCGTGCCGACGGCACGCTGGCCGCCGATGTGCGGCCCTTGATTCGCCTGTCGGTCACCGTGATCGCCGAGCAAAATGGCCGCCGTGAAGTGGGCAGTGCTGGCGGCGGTGGCCGCTTTGGCCTGGCTTATTTTGACGATGGCATGGTCGAGAGCTATGTGCAAGAAGCCGTGTCGGCCGCGCTCATCAACCTCGAAGCCCGCCCCGCGCCTGCAGGCGAGATGACGGTGGTGCTGGGCAATGGCTGGCCTGGCGTGTTGTTGCACGAGGCCGTGGGCCACGGGTTGGAGGGTGACTTCAACCGCAAGGGCTCGAGTGCTTTCAGTGGCCGCATCGGCCAGCGCGTGGCGGCCAAAGGTGTCACGGTGCTGGACGACGGGACGATTGCTGACCGACGGGGCTCGCTGAACGTGGACGACGAAGGCCACGCCAGCCAAAAGAATGTGCTGATCGAAGACGGCATCTTGCGCGGCTACATTCAGGACGCGATGAACGCGCGCCTGATGGGCGTCAAGCCCACGGGCAATGGCCGCCGCGAAAGCTACGCCCATGTGCCCATGCCGCGCATGACCAATACCTACATGCTGGGCGGCGACAAGAGCGCCGAAGAAATCGTTGCCAGCATCAAAAAGGGTCTGTACGCCACCAACTTCGCGGGCGGCCAGGTCGACATCACCAGCGGCAAGTTCGTGTTCTCGGCCAGCCAGGCTTACTGGGTGGAAAACGGCAAGATCCAATACCCCGTCAAAGGCGCGACCCTGATCGGCAGCGGCCCCGAATCGCTCAAGAAGATCAGCATGATCGGCAACGACATGAAGCTCGACTCGGGGGTGGGCACCTGCGGCAAAGAGGGCCAGAGCGTGCCGGTGGGTGTGGGTCAGCCCACGCTGCGCATCGATGGACTCACCGTGGGTGGCACGGCTTGACCTGAAAAAGGCTCTGCGGGTTTGCTCTTGGGCAGGCCTGTCAGGAAGCGTCATCAACCTGTGATACATTGAACCCCATGTCTTCGCGCATCGCTTTTTACTTTTTTTACTTTTGGTTCTCAGTCCCCGGCGGACGAGAGGCGAGCGCATAAGCACCCGAACATCTCGACACACACCGCCGGAGCCCCAAAGCCCGGCGGTTTTTTT
>CANGZO010000116.1 GCA_947458305.1 Comamonadaceae bacterium | reverse complement strand
GTGGGGTCTTGGCTTTCTATAATGAAAGGCTCCATGAAACTCATAGCCCTGCCCGCTTTCGCAGACAACTACATTTGGTTGTTGCACAAAGACCGACACGCCTTGGTGGTCGATCCCGGCGACAGTGCGCCTGTGCTGGCCTGGATGCATGAACATCCGGGAGTGGAATTGGACACGATTCTAGTCACGCACCACCATGCTGACCACACGGGTGGCTTGGTGGCGCTGGTGGCACAAACGGGTGCACGCGTGCTGGGCCCGGCTTTGGAAAAAATGCCGGTGGACTCGCAAGGCCTTCAGCAAGGCGACCGCTTCGATTGGCATGGCTTGGGTTTTGAAACGCTGGAGGTGCCAGGACACACCTTGGGACACCTGGCTTTTTGGTCCCAACCTCAAGACCAAGACCCGGTCCTTTTTTGTGGCGACACCTTGTTTTCGGGTGGTTGCGGTCGCTTGTTTGAAGGCACACCTGCTCAAATGCTGGACTCACTTGACCGTTTGGCTGCTCTGCCGGGCAACACCCGGGTGTGCTGCGCCCACGAATACACCTTGTCCAATTTGCGGTTCGCGCTGACGGTCGAACCCGACAACGCCGCGTTGCGATCGCATTTTTCGCTTTGCACAAGGCAACGCGAGCAAGACTTGCCCACGTTGCCTGTGGCTTTGCAAACCGAACGCGCCATCAACCCATTCTTGCGCAGCCGTGAGCCTGCTGTCGCCGCTGCCGTGCAGCTGCAAGACCCTTTGGCTCTGGACGATGTGTCCACCTTTGCGGCTCTGCGCCAATGGAAAAATAATTTTCGATGAACTTGTTTTCTTTCATATTCACAAGCACTCCCCGAGTTCAGGGGAGCTTGTTGTTGGCTTTGGTCCTCAGCGGGTGTGCGACCACCACACCGACACCTGAAGCAGACCGCGCGCCCGTTTTGCCTGCACCCACAGCCGCAGCGGCCGAGCCAGCCTCTTCGGTCCCCGCTGCGCCTGTTTTGGCCCCATCGGCACCTGCCACTTTGGCGCCATCATCTGACCGCCCTGTCGATCTGAAAGCCAATGCCCTGATGGGCCTGCAGGCTCAAACCGACATTTGGGAGCGGATCCGCATGGGTTTTGCCATGCCCGATTTGGACAACGATCTGGTGCGCAACCGCGAAGTTTGGTACGCCAGCCGGCCGGATTATTTTTTACGCATGACCGAACGCTCAAGGCCCTATATTTTTCACATCGTTGAAGAGATAGAGCGCCGCAAAATGCCCACCGAGCTGGCACTGCTCCCCTTCATTGAGTCGGCCTTCAATCCTCAGGCCGTCTCCAGTGCCAAAGCTGCAGGCATGTGGCAGTTCATGCCGGCTACGGGCAAATACTTCGACCTCAAACAAAATTTATTCCGAGATGAACGCCGCGATGTGCTGGAATCCACGCGCGCTGCGCTGGATTACCTGCAAAAGCTCTACAACATGTTCGGCGACTGGCATCTGGCCCTGGCGGCTTACAACTGGGGCGAAGGCAGTGTGGGCCGAGCGCTGGCTCGCAACCGGGCCCAAGGCAAACCCTTGACCTACAGCGACTTGCGCATGCCTGACGAGACGCGGTTTTATGTGCCCAAGCTGCAAGCGGTGAAAAACATCATTGCCCAGCCTGAGGCTTTTAAAACCGTCTTGCCGTTGATTCAAAACCACCCTTTTTTCAAGAGCGTCCCGATCGACAAAGACATTGATGTGGAGATGGCCGCCAAACTGGCCAACGTCAGCTTGAAAGACTTCAAGGCCCTCAACCCGGCCATGAATCGCCCGGTGATTTTGGCGGCTGGCACTCCCCAAATCTTGCTGCCTTGGGACAACGCCACCGTGTTTGAAAACAACCTGCAGTCGCGCACGGGCACCCGCTTGTCCACTTGGACCGCCTGGTTGGCGCCTCGGACCATGAAGGCTGAAGATGTCGCCAAAGAGGTGGGCATGTCCGCAGAACAGCTGCGTGCAGTCAATGGAATTCCGCCGCGCATGCTGGTCAAGGCGGGCTCCACCTTGCTGGTGCATCGTCCCCACCAAAAGGAAACCAATGTGGCCGAACATCTGGCCGACAACGGGCACTTGCTGCTGGCGCCTGAGGTGGTGTTGCGCAAGGTGTTCATCTCGGCGCGTCAAGGAGACACCTTGGCCTTGTTGGCGGCACGCCATGGTGTGACCGCCGCCAACTTGGCCACCTGGAACGACCTGAATCCCAACGCCAAGTTAACCGCTGGCAAGAAGCTGGCGGTGCTGGTGCCCTCCAAAGAAACCCGGCGTTTGAGCAAAACAGCCCCGGCAGCTGACAAGGGGAAAAAGCCAAGTTCTTCCAAAGCCAAAACCGCTGCCAAACCTGCCGCCAAACCCGCCCCAAAGTCAACACAGCGCACGGCCCAGCGTTGAGCCAAACGCTGAAGTTTGGGCGACTTAGCCCCCCATGCGCGACCTGAGCCGCTGGGAATTTTGGGCGCTGTTCGCGAACAGGTTGGTGAACGTCCGATCAGGCCAGATACGCGACTGGGAAGTGACGCCCTTTAAACCTGCATGCGCCTGCCAAGCACGGTGGACCTCCGCACTTCGAATCAGGCCATCCACCGCATAGGACTCCCGCAGCTTTTCAAAGGCGCCCAAATAAGCGGCGCGGTCCCATGACCAATGGCTGGGTGGCACAGTCTTCAAAATGTCAGTGAGTCCTGCAGAGGGCAACCACTTCAGCGCCAAAACCACCGCATCCGTCAAAGCTTGCACACGCTCGGGTTGGCGCTGCAAAAAGTCCGCATGTGCAAAAAGACTGGCCCCCGGTACAGCACCCCCCATGACTTGGCGTGTACCTGCAAGGGTTCGCGTTTCACCCAGCAAACGGATTTCATTTTTTTGCTCCAGCCAATGCATGATGGGATCTGGATTGCACAAAGCATCGATGCTCCCGGCACGCAAGGCATCCAACACCCCCGTCGATGAACCGACCTCCACAAACAAGACTTCATCCGTGGAGAGACCGTGGCGTCTGAGCCACTGACAAGCCATCCAGTGGGTAGTGGAGTCGAGCGCCGATATGCCCAAACGCGCACCACGGATATCGGCAAAGGATTGCCAAGATTTGCCGCCTCGCGTGCTCCCGCCCAAACTGACTTGTGGGGTTCGGCACATTTGCACAAAGCTCATGAATGGCTGGCCTTTTTGATGCAAGCCAAACAAATGCTCATAAGCACCCGCCATCACATCGGCTTGGCCACCCAACACACTTTGCAAAGCTTGAGCCCCAGACTCGTGCGTTAGCCATTCGACCTGAATGCCCGTCAAGCGAAAGAACCCCATGTGTTCGGCTACCGTCAATGGCAGGTGATAAAGGCTTTGATTCGCTGCCAATGCCAGCTTGACGCGGGTCAAGGGGCGTGCAGACTCGGCTGGCGTCGCACTCAGGCCCGACACCGATGTCAGCGAGCCCATGGCCGCCAACAACAGTGAACGACGCGTGAGATGGTCTGGCGACACCTGAGATGCTCCTAGAGTGAGTTCTCAGAGCATAGGCAATCGCGATGGATTTGCCATCGGGAATGTTCCCAAGCGGGTTTTTACGGAGCACCAGAAATGGTGTGGCCAGTACGGCCACCACACGGTCCCTGCGCACTGCCATTGCGCAGTGGCCAAAGTGTTCGTTCAGCGCCGATCGACCAAGGCGTGAGCGATGGTGCCCAGGTCCACGTATTCCAACTCGCTGCCCGCAGGCACGCCACGGGCCAGGCGCGTTACACGCAAGCCTTGCTGGCGGATCATTTCGGAGATCACATGCGCGGTGGCCTCTCCCTCGGCGGTGAAGTTGGTGGCCAAGATCACCTCGGTCAACACGCCATCGCCCACACGTTGCTTGAGCTTGGCCAGGCCAATGTCGTGCGGGCCGATGCCGTCGAGTGGGCTGAGCTTGCCCATGAGTACAAAGTACAAACCCCGGTAAGTGCCCGTGCGCTCAATGGCCGACTGGTCGGCCGGGGTTTCGATCACGCACAGCTGGGTGCGGTCACGGGTGTCGTCCAGGCAGGTGTCGCACAGCTCAGCCTCGGTGAAGGTATGGCAACACGCACAATGCCGAATTTTTTGCACCGCATTGTCCAAGGCTGCCGCCAATTGCCGCGCCGTGGCCCGGTCGTTTTGCAGCAGCTGAAAAGCCATTCGCTGGGCCGACTTGACGCCCACCCCCGGCAAGCCCTTGAGGGCCTGCACCAGTGTGGCGAGGGCGTGGGTGTCGGCCATGTTCAAGCGATCAGAAAGGCAGCTTCATGCCCGGTGGCAAACCGGCGGTGAGCTTGCCCATTTTTTGCTGCGAGACTTCTTCGGCCATGCGCACGGCGTCGTTGAAGGCAGCGGCCACCAGGTCTTCCAGCATGTCCTTGTCGTCGGCCAACAAGCTGGGGTCGATGGTGACGCGGCGCACATTGTGCTTGCAGGTCATCAGCACCTTGACCATGCCAGAACCGGCTTGGCCTTCAACCTCGACGAAAGCCAATTCGTCTTGGGCTTTCTTCAGGTTGTCCTGCATGGCTTGCGCTTGTTTCATCAAGCCAGCGAGTTGTCCTTTGTTGAACATGGGGTTTCCTTTGATTTAGATTGGAAAAAGGGGCAAGAATCAGATCAGCTGGATGCTGCCAGGCACGATTTTGGCCCCGAAGTCGCGCACCATGGCCTGCACCAGCGGATCGCTTTCAATCAGCGCCTTCGCGGCCAACATTTGCTCAGCGGCTTTGACGGCGAGGCGCCGGGCAGGGCTGTCGGTCACGGGGCCAATTTCGATGCCCAGCTGAACATCGCCATGGCCTGCGGCCTGCAGAGCCGTTTGCAGACGCTCGCGGCTGGCGGCGTGGTTCAGGGTCTCGCGCTCCACGCGCAGCTGCCAATGTCCAGCATCCCGGCCCAACAGTTGGGACTGCAGAGCCAGTTCGCGCACCAAGGCGGTGATGGCGTCTTGCGACATCAGTCCTTGCACCACCTCAAACCAAACATCGCCTTCGGGCGTGGCCTGCACAGACACGGGTGCGGACAAAGTGGGCACATCGGCGCGCAGCGAGGGCAGGACCTCGCGCACGGGCAAAGACCGCAAACCGGGCACTGCATGTTGCACCTGTTGCACGGGCGCATGTTGGACGGGCGCGGCCTGTTGGATGGCCTGGACATCGGCATAGTCGGTGGTGTCGGGCCAGTCCTCCCATGGGGGCGGCTCGGACAGGTGCGCATCAGGCAAAGGCCGCACGGGTGGTGCCCGGCTGGTGACAGGCTCGGCGGGCAGCGCTGACACCAGCGGCGTCGCCATCGGTGCAGCCATGGGGAGGACCACCTCACTGGGTGGGGTTGCTGCTGGCCCCGCTACAAGCGCTGGTAAGGGCGCTGGTACGGAGGCGGCTAAAGGGGCTGACTTGGGCTCTGAGTCGGCAGCGGCTGGAGCGACAGACGCTGCAGCTCGGGTAGATTCATTGGTGGCCCGAGGGCTGGTCAGAGGACTTTTTTTTTCTGCCGTTCCCGCCTGGGGCTTGAAGGCCAGCAGGCGCAGCAGCACCATGGTCAGGGCCGCGTATTCGTCCGGGGCCAGACCCAGCTCGGTGCGCCCGTGCAAGCACAGGCTATAGAGCAATTGGGTTTCTTCGGCGGGCATCGCCTGAGCCAGATCGGCCAGGCCCTGAGTATCGGGATCATCACCGTCTTGGGCCATGCTGGGCACCATCTGCATCACGGCCATGCGCTGCAACAGCATGGCCATGTCCTCCAGCGTGGCGGCGGCCGACACGCCTTGCAAGCGCAGGGCATTGACCTGGTTCACCACCGCCGCGCCGTCGCCCTCGGCCAGGGCGCGGATCATGTGCATGACATGGCTGCGGTCCACGCTGCCCAACATCTGGCGCACGCCAGCTTCTTGCAATTGCCCGTTGCCAAAGGCAATGGCTTGGTCGGTCAGACTCAGGGCGTCGCGCATGGAACCGCGCGCGGCGCGGGCCAACAGGCGCAAGGCCAAGGGCTCGGCGCTCAGCTGTTCGGCGGCCAGCACCTGCGTCAGGTGTTCGAACACCGTCTCTGGAGCCATGGGGCGCAGGTTGAACTGCAAGCAACGCGAGAGCACGGTCACCGGCACTTTTTGCGGGTCGGTCGTGGCCAGCACGAACTTCAAATATTCGGGGGGTTCTTCCAGGGTCTTCAACATCGCGTTGAACGCGGTGTTGGTCAGCATGTGCACCTCGTCGATCATGAAGACCTTGAAACGCCCTTGCACAGGCTTGTAAACCGCCTGCTCCAGCAGGCTCTGCACCTCGTCTACACCCCGGTTAGAGGCCGCGTCCAGCTCGGTGTAGTCCACAAAACGACCGGCGTCGATGTCGCGGCAAGCCTGGCACACGCCACAGGGCTCGGCAGTGATGCCACCTTGCCCATCTGCGCCTTGGCAGTTGAGCGACTTGGCCAAAATGCGCGACACGGTGGTCTTGCCCACGCCGCGGGTGCCGGTGAACAAATAAGCGTGGTGCAGGCGTTGCTGCACGAGGGCATTGGTCAGGGCTTGCACCACGTGCTCTTGCCCCACCATTTCAGTGAAATTGCGGGGGCGGTATTTGCGCGCAAGAACGAGGTAAGACATGGGGCTTGATTCTATCGGGCTCCAGAACGGCCCGACTGAACGGCTCTGGATCTCTTCGTGCCCATGGCGAGCCTTGTCTCGGCTCAAAGAAAGTGAAATCAGCAAGAGAGAAAAACAGGCTTTGGCGTTGGGGTAAGCCCAAGCTCGCCTACAATTCAACCCGACGGGCCTTCCCGCATGGTGAAGCGGCCAACCGGGTCAGGTGGGGAACCAAGCAGCCCTAACTGTGAATCCAGTGCCGGGGTCAAGGCTCGTCACCTTTTTTGTCGTTCAAGACCTGCACAGGTCTTATTTCTATAACGACCCAACCCTGCGCATGCTCTGGTCATGCGAGGGTTTTCCACTGCCAGATCAAGCCAAGCGACGCCCCAAAGTGGCGAAAGAGCGCTTTTTGTCGTTGTTGAGGCCAATGCGGGGAGCCGCTGTGCGAACAGCGCTGGTCAACATGTCCGCCACCAACACATCTGCACGGGCGTGAGGGCCGTGTCGGTCGGTTTCAAAAGCCAGACGGGTGGTGTTGGCCATTTGGGCCACAAAATTTTGCGGGTAATCCCTGACGGAAAATCCACGCAGGGTCATGACCTTCATGAATGCGTTAGCGGCCTCTTCGATGGCACGCTGGTATTCTTGGCTGGCTTCTGGCGTCATGTCGACCTCTTGGTTTGGATGTATTGATTGACCTATCCACAACG
>CANGZO010000115.1 GCA_947458305.1 Comamonadaceae bacterium | reverse complement strand
CACACGATCTTTACCAGCGCCCGGGATTTTTGCTGCGCAGAGCGCACCAAATCTCGGCCTCGATATTTGAGAGGGCCTGCGCCGACTTGGGCTTAACGCCAGCGCAGTATGGCGTGCTGCGCGTGATGCAAGACCATCCGGGCATTGACCAATCGAGTTTGGCGCGGGCTTTGGCTTTTGACAAAGTCACCGTGCTGCGGGTGATCAAGGGGCTGGAAGACCGTGGGTTTTGCCAACGCGCCGTGTCTCCCGAGAACCGCAGGCAGATGGCCGTGCGCCTGACACCCGAGGGTGCCGAGTTGCTTCGCCAGGCGAGTCAGCCTGTTCAGCAAGCCTATGAAACCTTGTTGAGCCCGTTTGATGACGCTCAGCGTGAGCAGTTCATGGGCTTGTTGTTGTTGCTCAACACACAACTCGACACCGAGGCGCGGGCCAGCTTTGTGCCGATGTCGCCGGGGACCGATCCTGCCTAGTGTCGTGAAAAAGGTTTGCCAGCCTCAGTCAGCGCGAAACCTGTACTTCAGCTGAAAGCTCACCGCACCGTAAAGGCGGTCTTTGAGCGGTGGAACCAGCGCCACGTTCAGACCCCAGTGGCCGCTTTCTAGGGTGGCGGTGGGGATGACCGCCGGGAACCAGCCGCCGTTGTAGGCATTCGGGTAGCCATTGAAAGCCCCGGCCACAGCGCCCAATTTGACGCCGGCATATGTCCAAGGCTGGACATAAACACCCACATAGCTGGAGTCGGCGTTGTTGCTGTTGCGAAAGCGCCCGGCAGTGGCCGACCAGGTGGGGTCGATGCGGTACTCCAGGCCGATGCCGGGATTGGCGTTGCGCAAGCCTTTGTCGCTATCAAAGTGCGCCGAGTAAAACCCGGCATTGACCCAGAGGCGGCTGGCGTCGAACTCGGCGTGGGCCGACAGCGCGGCCGTGCTGGCGAACAGCAAGCAGGCCAGGCGCTTCATGCTGTTACCAAGTGTGGGCTCAGAGCGACTTGAACACGTCGGCCGCGACCCGCACCGTCTCGGCGATGTCGGCTTCGGTGTGCGCGGCACTCACAAAACCTGCCTCGTACAAAGCGGGGGCGATGTAGACACCGCCGTCCAGCAAACCGTGGAACAGCTTGTTGAACTTGGGGCTGTCGCTGGTCATCACTTTGGCGTAGTTTTGGGGCAGCTCGGGCAACAAAAAGAAGCCGAACATGCCGCCCTGGCAATCGCCTGCAAAAGGCACGCCTGCCGCTGCGGCAGCGCCCGTCAGGCCATCGACCAGGCTTTGGGTGCGTGCACCCAGCGCGTCAAAAAAGCCGGGTTTGGCAATCTCGCGCAGCGTGGTCAGGCCGCAAGCGGTGGCCACCGGGTTGCCGCTCAGGGTGCCGGCTTGGTAAACCGGGCCGGTGGGCGCTAATTTGGACATGATCTCGCGTGGGCCACCAAAGGCCGCCAGCGGCATGCCGCCGCCAATCACTTTGCCCAGCACCGTCATGTCGGGCTTGAAGCCGGGAATGGCTTTGGCGTACACGCTTTGCGCGCTGCCCAGGGCCACGCGGAAACCGGACATCACTTCGTCAAACACCAGCAGCGCACCGTGCTCGGAGCACAGCTCGCGGCAACGCTTCATGAAAGGCACGCTGGCGCGCACAAAGTTCATGTTGCCCGCTATGGGCTCGATCATCACGCAGGCCAGTTCCTTGCCGTGCAGGGCAAATGCTTCTTCCAGCGCGGCGATGTTGTTGTACTCCAGCACCAGGGTGTCGCGCACCACTTCGGGCGGCACACCGGCGCTGGTGGGGTTGCCAAAGGTGGCCAGGCCCGAGCCGGCCTTGACCAGCAGCGCGTCGGCATGGCCGTGGTAGCAGCCTTCAAACTTGATGAACTTGCTGCGGCCTGTCGCACCGCGTGCCAGGCGCAGGGCGCTCATGCCCGCTTCGGTGCCCGAACTGACCAGGCGCACCATTTCCATGGACGGAACATGCTTGAGGATTTCTTCGGCCAGCTCGATCTCGCGTTCGGTGGGGGCACCAAAAGAGAAACCGTCGAGCGCCGCTTTTTGCACCGCTTCGAGCACGGCGTGGTGGCCGTGGCCCAGAATCATCGGACCCCAAGAGCCGATGTAGTCGATGTATTTCTGGCCGTTGGCATCCCAAAAATAAGCGCCTTGCGCGCGCTGCACAAAGCGCGGTGTGCCGCCCACGGCTCGAAAGGCGCGCACAGGCGAGTTGACGCCACCGGGGATCACTTGGGCTGCGCGGTCAAAAAGGGTTTGGTTGCGGTCGGTCATGGTGTGTCTCAGTGTTTGGTTTCGTTGAAAGGCACTTCAAAATAATCGGCGCCAGGGTGAACTTCCGGGCCTTCCTCGTCGTCGGTTTCTTCGCCTTCGGGCAGAGCCCAAAAGAGCCGGTCTGGAATGACCTGGCCCATGCCGGGCCGAAATCCTTCGTCCAGGCAACGGTCCAGATAGTGCAGCGCTTCGCTGGTGGCTTCGGTCAGGTCCATGCCCGTGGCCAGCAAGGCGGCCAAAGCGGCGGTGAGCGTGTCGCCTGCACCTGCAAACACCGCCTCGATGCGCTCAAATTTTTCATGGCCCAGCACGGTTTCGGGGGAGGCCAAGACGTTGTCGATGTGTTGCTCGGGCAAGGGCAGGCCGGTCACCAGGGTGTAAGGCACGCCCAGCTCGGCCGCGGCTTTGGCGATGTCGCGGGGCCCGGGGTTGCGCTCACCGCTCCAGTCGGGCAGCAGCCAACGGCGCAGCGTGCTGTGGTGGCCCACCAGCACGCTGGTTTGCGGCAGCAGCAGTTCGCGAAAAGCGTCCAAGTAGGCGTCGATCTTGTCTTCTTCCCACCAAGACAGGTTGGGCATGTAGGCCACCAAGGGGACACCGTCGTAATCGTCCGACAGCTCGGCAATCACCGACAAGGCTTCTGGCGTGCCGACAAAGCCGACTTTGATGACCTGCACCGGCACGTCTTCGGCCATGGCGCGCGCTTGGTCGTGAACAGCTTCGTCGTCCAGGGGGTAGAAATCGGTGATGCTGGTGGTGTCGCGCACGTAGGTGCCGGTGCAAATCGGCATGCAGTGCGCACCGACCGAAGCCATGGCCACCGCGTCGCAGCTCAAGCCGCCAGCGCCGCTGGGATCGTTCGCATTGAAAGAAAGCACACAGGCCAAAGAGGCCGTTTCTTCTTCGGCCAAGACCTGCTCAATGTCGGGGGTTTCAGGGCTGGAGTCGGTCATTCAAAAGTCGAATCTCAGGGGCTCGGGTCCGCTTTGCGGGCTGCCGGTGGGCGGGCCGATACAATCAAAACATTCTATTCGACTCTCTGATTGCGACACGGTGATGGAACACAAAACTTGGATGTGCTTGATTTGCGGCTGGATTTACGACGAGGCCGAGGGTGACCCCGAGCACGGCATTGCGCCAGGCACCAAATGGGAAGACGTGCCCATGAACTGGACCTGCCCCGAGTGCGCGGCCCGCAAAGAAGACTTTGAAATGGTCGCGATCTGATCAGACCGCGCTTTTCTTGACCACCGCATACCGGGCCAGCGTTTGATCGCGGGCTTGGGCGTGGTCCACGATGGGGGCAGGGTAGGTTTTGCCAATCACCACCCCCGCAGCTTGCAACTCCATGGGTTTGGCCAGCCAAGGCGCGTGCAACGCGGCTGTTGGCAAGTTTGCCAATTCCGGCACATAGCGGCGGATGAACTTGCCCTCGGGGTCGAACTTTTCGCTTTGGCTGATCGGGTTGAAGATGCGGAAGTAAGGCTGAGCGTCACACCCGCTGGAGCTCGCCCACTGCCAGCCGCCGTTGTTGGCCGACAGGTCAAAGTCGTTCAGGTGCGTGGCAAAGTACTTTTCGCCCCAACGCCAGTCGATGCCCAAATCTTTGACCAAAAAGCTCGCCACCACCATGCGCAGGCGGTTGTGCATGTAACCCGTCTGGTTGATCTGGCGCATGGCCGCGTCCACCAGCGGGTAGCCGGTTCGCGCCTCGCACCAGGCGTCAAACAGCTTGTGGGCGTGCGGGCCTTGCTCCCAGCGTATCGCGTCGTAGTCGGGCTTGAAGCTTTGGCCCTGGCCCACATGCGCAAAGTTGTGCAGCACCTGCACATAAAAGTCGCGCCAAATCAGTTCTGACAACCACACACTGGCCCCCACACTGCCCGCCAGCATGCGCGGGTGGGCCTCACGGGCCAGCTGGCGGATCGACACCGTGCCAAAGCGCAAATGCACACTCAAATAACTGGGGCCTTTGACGGCCGGAAAATTGCGCGTGTCTTCGTATTGGTCGATGCGGGTCAAAAAGTCTTGCAGCAAGGCCTGCGCGCCCGACTCGCCCGTGGGGATTTTCAGGGCCTGCAGGTTGGTGGGCTCAAAGCCGATGTCGGCCAGGCTGGGCACCGGCTGCGCCAGATCGTCGGGGCGCGGGGCCATGCGTTGGGCCCGTTCTGCCACTTCGCAGGCCTGCAGGTCTTCGGGCGTGACTTTTTTTAGCCAGGCGTTTTTGTAGGGCGTGAACACGCTGAAGGGCTTGGCCATCTGCGTCAGCACCTCGTTGCGTTCAAACACCACATGGTCCTTGAAGGTGTGCAGCACGATGCCGTGGTCGGCCAGGTGGCCCCGCACCTGGATGTCGCGCGCCAGGGCCTGGGGCTCGTCGTCGTGGTTGGCAAAAACCGCTTGGGCTTGCAGGTGCTGGGCCAGTTTGACGATTTTGTCTTTGGCCACGCCGTGGCGCACGATCAGGCCCGCCTTCGGGTGGCCCGAGAGTTCACGCAAGCGGGCATCCACTTCGACCAACGATTCGCGGATGAACTCCACCCGGCGGTCGGCGCGGGGCAGGGCGTCCAGGATTTCGGTGTCGAACACAAACACCACATGCACCCGCTGGCAATGCTTGAGGGCTTGAGACAGCGCGGCGTTGTCGGTCACGCGCAAGTCGCGGCGCAGCCAGACCAGGCCACAAGAAAAAGGGGTTTCCATCAGGGTATGCCGGGTTGGATGAAGGAATGCACCCGTGGTCCGAACCGCGAGGGCAGGACCGCTAAAATCGGCGCATGACCGATTGTGCCTCCATCGACCTCAAGCATCATTTTCTGATCGCCATGCCCGGGTTGGAAGATGAGACATTTGCCCGCAGTGTCATTTACATGTGTGAGCACAGTGCCCGGGGTGCCATGGGCCTGATCATCAACAAACCCTCCGACATCAGCATGCGCCTCTTGTTTGACAAGGTGGACTTGCCTTTGCGCCGCGAGGATTTGGTGCAAAACCCGGTGTTGCAAGGTGGCCCGGTGCAAACTGAGCGGGGCTTTGTGCTGCACGACCCCGTCCAAATGGCGCCCGCCGACAAAGAGGCTGGGCCCATGTATGCCTCGACCCTGAGTGTGCCAGGGGGCCTTGAGATGACGACCTCGCGTGACGTGCTCGAAGCCCTGTCCTCTGGCGCTGGCCCGCGCCGCGTGCTGGTCACGCTGGGTTATGCGTCCTGGGGCGAAGGTCAACTCGAATCCGAGTTGGGAGAAAACACCTGGCTCACGGTGCCTGCGAGTGTGGATGTGATCTTTGACGTGCCCATGGCCGAGCGCTACGACCGCGCCCTGGACCTGCTGGGTCTCAAAAGCTGGATGCTCTCGCCTGACGCGGGGCACGCATGAGCAGCACCCCTGAGAACACCGTTCCAGCCCAACACCAGAGTTTTCTGGCCTTTGACTATGGCCTCAAGCGCACCGGTGTGGCCGTGGGCAACCGCCTGATGAAATCGGCCACGCCGCAAGGCACGATTGCCGCTGAGGGTGATGCCCGGTTTGAGCACATCGCCAAACGCATCCAAGAATGGCAGCCTGATGCGCTGGTGATCGGTGTGCCCACCCACCCCGATGGTGGTGAGCACGAAAACACCTTGCGCGCCCGAAAGTTCGGCCGCCAATTGCGCGGCCGGTTTGGCTTGGCGGTCTATGAAGTGGATGAGCGCTACACCACCACCGAGGCCCATTCTTATGGGGCCAAAGACGCCGATGCGGCCGCTGCGGCGATCATTCTGGACCAATTTTTAAGGAGCATCCCATGAGCGCACTGGCCCTGAACGCCGAGGCTTTGTACCTGGAGCTGCTGCGGGGCGTGCGCAGCATGTGCACCGCCCACACCCGTTTGGTGGGCATCACCTCCGGCGGAGCTTGGTTGGCCGAGCGCTTGCAACGAGACCTGGGCCTGAGCGGCGAGTCGGGTCAGGTGTCCTCGGTCATGCACCGCGACGATTTTGCCCAGCGCGGCCTGTCGGCCGGGGGCCAGACCCATTTGCCTTTTGAGGTCGATGGGGCTGACATTCTGGTGCTCGACGATGTGCTCTACACCGGCCGCACCATCCGCGCGGTGCTCAATGAACTGTTTGACTACGGCCGCCCCGCCCGGGTGCAGCTGGCCGTGCTGGTGGACCGGGGTGGTCGTCAACTGCCGGTGCAGGCCGACTTTGCTGCAGCCCGCGTGGCCTTGCCCGAGACCCAATCGCTGGCGCTGGCCCGCGACCCGGCTGGTGCATTCAGTTTTGAAGTGAAGAACAAGGCCTGAACCCGACAAGGACACCATGCTTTACAAACGCAACAACCCCCAACTCAACAAAAACGGTGAGCTGATCCACCTGCTCTCCACCGAAGGCTTGTCCAAAGACATCCTGACGCACATCCTCGACACCGCGTCGAGCTTTGTCAGCGTGAGCGACCGCGAAGTGAAAAAGGTCCCTCTTTTGCGCGGCAAGAGCGTGTTCAACCTGTTCTTTGAAAACAGCACCCGCACCCGCACCACCTTCGACATCGCCGCCACCCGCTTGTCGGCCGACGTTTACACGCTCGACATTGCGCGCTCGTCTGCAGCCAAGGGCGAGTCCCTGCTCGACACCATTGCCAACCTGAGCGCCATGGCCGCCGACATCTTTGTGGTGCGCCACAGCGAATCGGGTGCGCCGTATCTGATCGCCCAGCACGTCGCACCCCATGTGCATGTGGTCAACGCGGGTGACGGGCGCCACGCCCACCCCACACAGGCGCTGCTGGACATGTACACCATCCGGCACTACAAAAAAGATTTTTCGAACCTGACCGTCGCCATCGTGGGTGACGTGCTGCACTCGCGTGTGGCGCGCTCAGACATCCACGCTCTGACCACGCTGGGTTGTGCCGAAGTGCGGGTGGTCGGCCCCAAAACCTTGGTGCCCGCCGACATGGCCCAAATGGGCGTGCGCGTGTTCAACAACCTCGAAGAGGGCATCAAGGGCTGTGACGTGGTCATCATGCTGCGCCTGCAAAACGAGCGCATGAGT
>CANGZO010000114.1 GCA_947458305.1 Comamonadaceae bacterium | reverse complement strand
TCGGACATGCGCACCCTGATCGTCCAACTGCCCACCGACTTGCCGCACCCCGCCATGGCTTACCCCCATGCCGTGGTGGGGGACGAGCCCATGGCGCAGGCGGTCAAACTGCAATGGGCGGCCAGCAGTGTGTTGCCCCGCCCTGCCGCGCCTGCAGAAACGGTGGCCCTGGTGCCTGCTGCGGCGCTGTCTTGGCACCGGGTTGAGTTGCCCGCTGGCTTGCACAAGCAACCCGCGCGCTGGCAGGCGGCCTTGCAAGGTTTGCTGGAAGACCGGCTGCTGGACGACCCCAGCCAATTGCACTTGGCTTTGCAGCCCAACTGGCACAACACCCCACGCCCCTGGGTGGCGGTGTGCGACCGCGCTTGGCTGAGCGCCCACCTGCAGGCGCTGGAACAAGCGGGCGTGCAGGTGCACCGCATCGTGCCTGAACTGCACCCGCCTTCAGACACAGCACCCACCCGCATCACCGCTTTAGGCGATGCCGACAACGCTTGGGCTTGGGTGAGCCACGCCGAACGCGGCGTGTGGGGGCAAGCTTTCAACGCGCAGACGCCCCATCTGGCGGCTTTGGGTTTGAGCGAAGAAGAGCGCGCCTTGGCCGTGGTGCAGGCCGAACCCGGTGTGGTGCAAGCGCTCAGCGATCAAATGGATACCCCCGCCCGCCTAATGGCACCCGGCCAACATTGGTTGGACGCCATCGGCTCGGATTGGGACCTGGCCCAGTTTGAACTGCGGGCCAATGCGCAGACCCGGCGGCTCAAACAGCTGCAACGCGGCTTGGACAACGTGTGGCGCAGCCCCGCTTGGCGTCCAGCTCGTTGGGGTGTGCTGTTGCTGGTGGCGACCCAGTTGCTGGGGCTCAATGCCTGGGCCTGGAAAACACGCGCCGACTGGCAAGCCCAGCAGCAGGGCTGGGCCCAGATGTTGCGCGAAAGCTTTCCGCAAACCCAAGTGGTGGTCGATGCGCCTTTGCAAATGGCCCAGCAAGTTGAACGCCTGCGCCAAGGCTCGGGCCAACTGGGCGCGGGCGATCTGGAAACCCTGTTGGCGACCTTGGGCCAGGCCTTGCCAGCCGACTTGGCAGCGCCCAAACAATGGACATACCAAACCGGTCAATTGCGCGTGCAAAACTTCAAACCCTCGGCCTCGCAGCAGCAAAGCCTGCAACAAAACCTGAGCACCCAAGGCTACCAATGGCGCGCCGAAGGCGATGCCTGGCTGATGCAAGTGAAGACTCCAGCGGAGGCCAAGCCATGAGCCCACACACCCCATGGCAAGCGGCGCAAAAAAGCGCATCCCAAGCTTGGCGTCAGGCGTGGGATGCACGCAGCCCCCGCGAACAAACCCTGTTGCGCATTGCGGCCTTCTTGCTGGCGGTGGTGGTGGTGTGGCAGTGGGCATGGGCCCCGGCATGGCGCACTTGGCAAGAGGCCCCCGCACGCCAAGCTGCACTCGACAGCCAAACCCAACGCATGCTGCAGTGGCAAGCGCAAGCCAAAGGCCTGCAAAAACCATCGACCGTTTCGCGCGCCGAAGCGACGCAATGGCTGGAAAAAAATCTGGCTGATTTGGGGCCCAATGCCAAGCTCAGCCTGACGGGCGACGACGTGACTTTGCGTGTCGAAGCGGCCCCGGCATTGGCCATGGCCCGCTGGCTGAGCCAAGCGCGTGAGCACGCCCAAACCTTGCCCCACAAAGCCCAAATGCAACAGGCTCAACCGCAACAGGCCAACAGTTCCGCGACCAACGAAGTGCTCTGGCAAGGCACTTTGGTGCTGCGCTTGCCCTGAACACCATGCCCATAAGCCTGCGCCCATCAACCCCAACTGGCCTGCGCCAAGCCGCGGCTGTGGGCGCGCGACCGGTTTGGCGCCATGCCGTGTGGGGCACGCTCTTGGGCATGGGCTTGGCCTTGGCGGTGTGGGCGCCTGCTCGCTGGCTGGCATGGGGCGTCCACCAGGCCAGCCAAGGCCAAGTGCAATGGCTCAACCCCCGAGGCACGGTGTGGCAAGGTTCTGCGCAGTTGGTGCTGAGCGGCGGCGCGGGCAGCCGAGACCCACAGGCCTTGCCAGGCCGCTTGCACTGGACACTGACCCCCAGCTGGAACGGTGCGCGTTGGGGCTGGCAAGCCGACTGCTGCATGACCCAAGCCGCCAGCGTGCAAGTGGGCCTGGGCTGGAACAGCTTGCAAGTTCAGGTGGGCGACCACGCCTCGGTCTGGCCTGCTGCTTTGTTAACGGGCCTGGGCGCGCCTTGGAACACCTTGCAAGCCGATGGCCAGTTGCAGCTGAACACCCGCTCGGTGCAACTGCATTGGGCGCAAGGCCGCATGCAAATGCAAGGGCAGCTTGAATTGAGCCTGCAAAACATGTCCTCGCGCTTGAGTCCGGTCAAGCCCATGGGCAGTTACCGGATTCAGCTGTCGGGCACGCCCGAGGGCACCGCCACACCCAACTTGCAGCTGAGCACCCTGCAAGGGCCCTTGATGCTGTCGGGTCAAGGCCAATGGGTGGGTCAACGCCTGCGCTTTACTGGCGAGGCCAGCGCCCAAGAAGGCCACGAGGCTGCTTTTGATAACCTGTTGAACATTCTGGGCCGCCGACAAGGCGCGCGCAGCTTGCTCTCTTTGGGATGAACCCGCTTCATCCACACCCCATGCACCCAGACATGCACCCTGCCATGCACACCCATACACACCACCCCTTCTCCACCCCCAGCCCCCTGTTGTTGTCTCGGGCGGTGCGCTGGCGACAGCCGGTGTTGGTGCTGGCCTGCATGACCGCCATGGCTTTGTGCGCGCCCTCGGTGTTGGCCCAAGCCGCTCGCAAAGAGCCGGTGACACTCAACTTTGTCAATGCCGAAATCGACGCGGTGGCCCGCACGGTGGCCACTTTGTCGGGCGCCAATGTGGTGGTGGACCCGCGCGTGAAAGGCACGATGACGCTGTCCAGCACCGTGCCCGTGCCGCCCGCCCAAGCTCTGCGTTTGTTTGCAGCGCAGCTGCGCACGCAGGGCTTTGCCCTGGTGGAGTCGGCCGGTTTGTACACGGTGCTGCCCGAAGCCGAGGCCAAACTGCAAAGCAGCACCGTCACAGCAGGGGCTGCGCCCGTCAAGAGCGGGCAAATCGTGACGCAGATTTTTCAGCTCAACCACGAAAACGCCAACAACCTGGTGCCCGTACTCAGGCCGCTCATCAGCCCCAACAACACCATCAACGTGAACCCGGGTACCAATGCTTTGGTGATCACCGACTACAGTGACAACCTGCAAAGACTGGGCCGCATCATCGCGGCGCTCGACGTGGCCAACGCCACCGGGGTGGAGGTGATCCGCCTGCAGCACGGCATCGCGGGCGAACTGGCACCCATGGTGCAGCGCCTGATCGATTCGGGCGCAGCCGCGGGTGCTGTTGCTGGCGCTCCCCCCGTCCAAGGACAGACCGACACCGGCTTCAGGACCACGGTGCTGCCCGAGGTACGCACCAACTCCTTGATCATCCGCGCCGCCAACCCCGCCCGTTTATCGCTGGTGCGCAGCTTGGTGGTGCAACTGGACCAGCCCAGCGCCACCGGTGCGCGTGCAGCCAGCGGCAACATCCATGTGGTGTACCTGAAGAACGCCGATGCCACCAAACTGGCCGTGACTTTGCGGGCAGCCATGTCGGCACAGGGCAACACAGGTTTGCCCGGCAACATCAGCAGCAGCTTGCCCAGCACCCCACCTGCGCCCACGGGCAGCACGCTCGGCCAAAACACCGCCACCCCACAGGTGTCAACCGGTGGCCAGATCCAGGCCGACCCGGCCACCAACGCCTTGATCATCACGGCGCCAGAGCCTCAGTACCGCCAATTGCGTGCGGTGATTGACATGCTGGACCAGCGCAGGGCGCAGGTGTTTGTCGAGAGTTTGATTGCCGAAGTCAGTGCCGACAAAGCGGCCCAATTTGGGGTGCAGTGGATGAGTGGCACAGGCACCGGCAGCAACACGGTGGGTCTGTTGGGCACCAACTTTGGCACCGGCAACACCAACTTGTTGAACATTGCCGCAGGTGCCGCGGCCGGCACGCTGGTGGCGCCCACGGGGCTGAATGTGGCAGTGGGCCAGCAACGCAATGGTGCCTTGGCCTTGGGGGCCGTTGCTCGTTTTTTGCAAACTGACAAAAACAGCAATGTCTTGTCGACACCCAATTTGCTCACGCTGGACAACGAAGAGGCCAAGATTGTGATTGGCCAAAACGTGCCTTTCATCACCGGCTCATTCACCAGTGCCGCACCCGGCTCGACCAACCCCTTCACCACCGTGGAGCGCAGAGATGTGGGTCTGACGCTGCGGGTGAAACCTCAAATCAGCGAAAACGGCACTGTGAAAATGCAGATCTACCAAGAGGTCAGCAGCGTCGATCAAAACTCCACCAACTCGCCAACGGGCTTGATCACCAACAAACGCTCCATCGAGTCGCATGTGCTGGTCGAAGACGGCGCCATTGTGGTGCTGGGTGGCTTGTTGCAAGACGACACCAACAACAGCCAAGAAAAGGTTCCCGGCCTTGGCAACGTGCCGTTTTTTGGCAACCTCTTCAAATCCGAGGCCCGCAGGCGCAACAAAACCAACCTGATGGTGTTTTTACGGCCCGTGGTGGTGCGCGATGGTGCGGCCACCGAGGCTTTGTCCAGAGGCCGTTACGAGCAGATGCGCATCAACCAACAGGGCTTCCAACCAGAGGCCACCAGCACGCTGCCCATCAGCGGCTCGGCGGTACTGCCGGCTCTCGGCCCTCAAACCCAGTCGGCACCGGCACCCGCACCCGCCACCACCAAGCCTTGAGCCCCGGTCCGCGCCATGACCTACCCATTGCCCTATTCCTTTGCACGTGCGCACCAGTTGCTGTTGGAGGGCGACGGCCAAGGCCTGACCTTGAGCCTGTGCGACGCCAGTGACCGCTCGGCCTTGTCGGAAGTGACGCGCAAGTTTGCAGGCCAAGGCTTGCAACTGCAGCCCTGCACGCCTGCTGACTTAGCGCAGCGCATTCACCAAGCCTATTCGGGCGGGCAAGCGCACGGGGCGTCCATGGCCGCTGCCGTGGTCAATGAAGTGGAGGCCGAGGCCGATCTGTCGCGCATGATGCAAGAGTTGCCTGCCGTGGAAGACCTGCTGGAGGCCAGCGACGACGCACCCATCATCCGCATGCTCAACGCCTTGCTCACGCAAGCGGCCCGCGATGGCGCCAGCGACATCCACATCGAACCCTATGAACGCCACTCGAGTGTGCGCTTTCGCATAGACGGTACGCTGCGCGAGGTTGTACAACCGAACCGGGCGCTGCATGCCGCACTGATTTCGCGCCTGAAAATCATGGCCGAACTCGACATCGCAGAAAAACGTTTGCCGCAAGACGGCCGCATCAGCCTGCGCTTGGGCTCGCGAGCGGTAGACGTGCGCGTCTCGACCCTGCCCAGCGCCCACGGCGAACGCGCGGTGTTGCGCTTGCTGGACAAGAGCGAGGCGCGTTTGACCCTGGAGGCGGTAGGCATGCAAGGGCGCGTGCTGGCGCAAATAGACCAACTGATTGGCCAGCCGCACGGCATCTTGCTGGTCACGGGCCCCACCGGTTCGGGCAAAACCACCAGCCTGTATGCGGCGCTGCAGCGGCTGGACGCCACGCGCAACAACATCATGACGGTGGAAGACCCGATCGAATACGAGTTGCCCGGTGTCGGTCAAACGCAGGTGAACAACAAGATCGATTTGAGCTTTGCCAAGGCGCTGCGGGCCATCTTGCGGCAAGACCCGGACGTGATCATGATCGGTGAGATCCGCGACCACGAGACCGCGCAAATCGCCATCCAAGCGTCGCTGACGGGCCACTTGGTGCTGGCCACGCTGCACACCAACGACGCAGCCAGTGCGGTCAACCGCTTGATCGACATGGGGGTTGAGCCGTTTTTGCTCAGCTCCTCGCTCTTGGGGGTGCTGGCCCAGCGCTTGGTGCGCAAACGCTGCAACGCTTGTGAGGGCGCAGGCTGCGATGCCTGTGGCCACACCGGTTACGCCGGGCGCACGGGCGTGTTCGAGTTGTTGGTGGCCAGCGATGAGATCCGCGCGCAAATCCACAACCGCGCGGCCGAAGCCGACTTGCGGGCCACCGCTTTGGCGCAAGGCATGGTGTTGATGCGTGAAGACGGTCAGCGTTTGGTCGATGCGGGCGTGACCAGTGCCGAAGAGTTGCTGCGCGTGACGCGCGACTGAGCCCTGATGACCTACACACACGCTTTTCGCATGCACCCATGGCTTTGGGCACTGGGTGCTGGGGGTCTGCTGGCGTGGAGTGCTGCTTCTTTTGCTGCGACAGAAGCCACACCCGAACCCGAACCGAAATCCAAACCCGAAACAGCAACGGCACCCGCGGCCACAACCCTAGCGAGCGATGCCCCAGCCAGCCGATGGCTGTACACCTTGGGCGTCAAGCTTCAAGGCCGCGAGACCGTGGACGCCAGCACCACCGTGAATTTGCGACCCATACTGGGTTTACGCTACGGGCGTTGGCGCATCGGTCACCCCACAGGCACCGAGTGGTTGAGTTTCAGCGGTTACCGCAAAGAGTCAAACCTGGCTTACCAATGGCGGGACGATGATCGGCTGAAAGTGGGCTTGTCTTTGCGCGTGCAAAACCTCCAAGACAACAGCTCTTTCGATGGCTTTTCTTCCGGGCAGAACACCCTGCGGGGCCGGGTGAGCGTGAATTACAAACTCGACCGGCATTGGTCACTGGGCAGCGACCTGACGCAAGACCTGATGGACCGAGGCGATGGCACCACCTTGTCGGTGGGGGCCGCGTATGGCCTGCCTTTGAGCGATCGCAGCGCCCTCAGCCTCAGTGCCGGATTGAATTGGGCCACCGCCGACCACTGGGCCACCCAGTGGCGCAAAGCACCCGCCCCGGCAGAGCCTTGGCATTCAGGGCTAGGCTCGCTGGGTGTGGGCATGAGTTACCGCTACGCCCTGACACCCCAATGGGCTTGGTTTGGCACTCTGGGCAGTTCACGCCCCTTAGGACAAGTGCAAACCATCAGCCCTCGAAGCCTGAGCTGGCAAGGCCAGCTCGGCTTGCTTTACTTCAGCCGTTGAGATTTGCCCCATGCCCGCTTACCGTTTTGAAGCCCTGCAAGCCGATGGTGCCCTGCGCAAAGGCACGCTGGAGGCCGACAGCCTGAAAACAGCGCGCGGGCAATTGCGAACCCAATCGCTGGTACCGCTGTGGGTCGAGCCCATTGCATCGGGCGCTGCAGCCGAGGCCAGCCGTGCCCTGCCCTGGTGGCAACGCCCCATTGGCGGTGGCTGCGCCTTCAGCAC
>CANGZO010000113.1 GCA_947458305.1 Comamonadaceae bacterium | reverse complement strand
GACATCAAACGGTCTGCATAGGCGATGGCGATGGCGCTGAACAAGAAGGCGATGTGGATGATGGTTTGCCACATCAAGACCTGTTCTGTGTAGTTGGCGGCGTTGATGAAGGTTTTGAGCAAATGGATCGAGCTGATGCCGATGATGGCCGTGGCCAGCTTGACCTTGAGCACCGAGGCGTTCACATGGTCCAGCCATTCGGGTTGGTCGGGGTGGCCTTCCAGATTCAGGCGCGAGACAAAGGTTTCGTAGCCGCCCACGATCACCATGATCAAGAGGTTGGAGATCATGACCACGTCGATCAGACCCAGCACGACCAGCATGATGACCACTTCATTGAGGCCGGTGATGGGGGCATCGGTCTTGTAGCCAATGCTGCCAATCAGGGCCTGCAGGGCGGTTTGACTGCCAAATGCGGCTTCCAGCAAATGGACCAACTCCACCCAGAAGTGAAAGACATAAACGGCTTGTGCTGCGATCAATCCCAAATAAAGGGGCAATTGCAGCCAACGGCTGGCAAATATGAAGCTGTTGATGTGGGTAATCGAGGATTTGACGATGGGGCGTGGCATGATTTTCCAAGTTTGAAGTTCACAAAGGGTGCCTTCATTGCGCTGGCGATTTTAGGCCGAAGTGCCATTGGATGAACCCGCAGTTGCGCAAGTTTGATGTCAGTCAGTGCTTTGTAAGAGCCAAGAACGACATTTGCCCCAGTTTAAAATCCGACTTGTTACAAAGGAGACAGCCGTCATGAGCACCCCCATTTACCAGCCCAGTGCCGATTTCGTCAAAAACGCCCACATTTCGGGCATGCCCGCCTATGAGGCGCTGTGCAAAGAAGCCGAAACCGACTACGAAGGCTATTGGGCCCGTCTGGCCAAAGAACTGATCAGCTGGAAGACCCCCTTCACCAAGGTGCTGGACGAATCTAACGCGCCTTTCTTCAAGTGGTTCGAAGACGGCACCTTGAACGCCTCTTACAACTGTCTGGACCGCAACGTCGAAAAAGGCTTGGGCGACAAGACCGCCATCATTTTTGAAGCCGACGGTGGCGAAGTGAGCAAGGTCACCTACAGCCAATTGCTGGCCAAGACCTGCCAGTACGCCAACGCTTTGAAGAGCCTGGGCATCCAAAAAGGTGACCGCGTGGTCATCTACATCTCCATGTCCATCGACGGCGTGGCCGCCATGCAAGCTTGCGCCCGCATTGGTGCGACCCACTCGGTGGTGTTCGGGGGCTTCTCTGCCCAATCGCTGCGCGACCGCATTGAAGACACCGGCGCTGTGGCCGTGATCACCGCTGACAACCAAGTGCGCGGTGGCAAGTTGCTGCCCTTGAAATCGATCGTGGACGACGCCATCAACCTGGGCGGTTGCGGCTCTATCAAAAATGTTTTGGTCGTCAAGCGCTCGGGCGCCGACATCGCCATGACCGCAGGCCGTGACCTGTGGATGGCCGACTTGGCCGACAAGCAGGCCACCACCTGCGAGCCCGAGTGGGTCGGTGCTGAGCACCCCTTGTTCTTGCTCTACACCTCAGGCTCCACCGGCAAACCCAAAGGTGTGCAGCACAGCACCGGCGGCTACTTGCTGCACGCAGCCTTGACCACCCAGTGGACCTTCGACCTGAAGGCCGACGATGTGTTTTGGTGCACCGCCGACATCGGCTGGGTCACCGGCCACACCTACATCACCTACGGCCCCTTGGCTTTGGGCGGCACCGAAATCGTGTTCGAAGGCGTGCCCACCTACCCAGACGCAGGCCGCTTCTGGAAGATGATCCAAGACCACAAGGTCTCGATCTTCTACACCGCGCCCACTGCCATCCGTTCGCTGATCAAGGCCGCCGAAGCCAACGATGCCGTGCACCCCAAGAGCTACAACCTCAGCAGCCTGCGCTTGCTGGGCTCGGTCGGCGAGCCGATCAACCCTGCCGCGTGGGAGTGGTACCACAAGCATGTGGGCGGCGGCAATTGCCCCATCGTCGACACCTTCTGGCAGACTGAAACCGGCGGCCACATGATCACGCCACTGCCGGGTGCCACGCCCATGGTTCCAGGTTCCTGCACACTGCCTTTCCCCGGCATCCAGGCTGCCATCGTGGACGAGACCGGCAAAGACATGCCGAACGGCCAAGGCGGCATTTTGGTCGTCAAGCGCCCATGGCCTTCCATGATTCGCACCATCTGGGGTGACCCTGAGCGCTTCAAGAAGAGCTACTACCCTGAAGATTTCAAGGGCAAGTACTACTTGGCAGGTGACGGTTCGATCCGTGACGAGAAGACTGGTTACTTCACCATCACCGGCCGCATCGACGACGTGCTCAACGTCTCTGGCCACCGCATGGGCACGATGGAAATCGAATCGGCCCTGGTCAGCTGCACCGAGCTGGTGGCCGAGGCCGCCGTGGTGGGCCGCCCTGACGACACCACGGGTGAAGCGATTTGCGCCTTCGTGGTGCTCAAGCGCTCGCTGCCCAACACGGACGAAGGCAAGGCCATCGCCAAGCAATTGCGCGACCACATCGCCAAAGAAATCGGCCCGATCGCCAAGCCCAAAGACATCCGCTTCGGCGAGAACTTGCCCAAAACCCGTTCGGGCAAGATCATGCGCCGCCTGCTGCGCTCCTTGGCCAAGGGCGAGGAGATCACGCAAGACATCTCTACCCTCGAGAACCCCGCCATCTTGGGTCAGCTGGGTCAGGCTTACTGATCGGGGCCGATCTGCAAAGGGCTTTTGGGCCCTTTGCAGCGACGCAAAACAAAAGGCAGCCTCGGCTGCCTTTTGTCATTGAGGCTGCGCCGTATCAGGTTTTCATGGCCAGGCCCAAACGCTCGATGGTCGCTTTTTCGGACTGGAAGGTGTTGTGGATGAACCGGGTGTATTCCTCGGTGCCCATGTACATCACCGACTGGTCGTATTTGTCGAAGCTGGCCAGCACGGCTGGATCTTGCAGCGTGCTCCTGAAGGCGTCGTGCAGGCGTTTGACCACGGCCGGGTCCATGCCCTTGGGGCCGCCGATGCCAAAGGGCGAGTCGGACACGGTGTCGAAGCCCAACTCGTTGAGCGTGGGCACGTTGGGCCAACGCTTGGTGCGTTTGCTGCCGTAGGTGGCCAGCAGGCGCATGGTGCCCGCCTCGACCTGCGGGGCCCAGCCGGTCGCGTCGCTGTGCGACATGACATGGCCGCCCAACACAGCTTGCAGGCCGTCGGTGCTGCCCTTGAAAGGCACGTGGGTGACGTCGATCTTGGCTTTGCTGGCGAATTCGGCAAAGGCCAGGTGCGGCGTGGTGCCGTTGCCCGTCGAGCCGTAGGTGAACTTACCCGGGTTGGCACGGGCAAAAGCCACCAAGTCTGCGATGGAGCGAATGGGCGAGTCGGACCGCACCACCACGCCAAAGGTGTAGCCGGTCAGGCAGGCGATGTAGGTGAAGTCTTTGAGCGGGTCGAACTGCATTTTTTGCATGTGCGGCAAACGCGCGACGCCGATGGTGATTTGCGACAGGGTGTAACCGTCGGGCTGGGCACGCACCAGCTCATTGGGGCCGAGCATGCCGCTGGCGCCGGGTTTGTTTTCGATGACCACTTGAACGCCCAGCGCCTTGGAGGCGCTTTCTGCCAAAGCGCGCATGACAGCGTCGGTCGCACCGCCTGCAGGCCAGGGGCAGATCAGTTTGATGGGCCTGGCCGGGAAGGCCTGAGCTTGGGCCAGCGATGGAAATGCCACCGTGACCGCTGCGGCTGCGGTCGCCTGTACAAAAGTGCGTCGTGACGCGTCTTGGGTTTTCAAACCAGTCTCCTTTTACAAATGGGTGAATCCATTGAAAAGCAAGACCGCAGATCCGGCAAGGGGGAAAACCTTCAGCCTGGCCTGTGGTGGGTCGCTTGCGTGACTGGCAAAGGTCTACGCCCAGCGGCGCGTGTTCAGTCGCCCATCACCACGCCTTCGCGCCGGGGGTCGGCCCCGCCAAACCAACCCTTGGCTGTGCGTTCAATCGCTTGCAGGCCGCTGGTCATGTCGATCTGCAACACGTCGTGGCCACGGGCTTTGAGCGCGTCGATGGTGGCGCTGTCAAAGCCTTGGGCTTCGAGCAGGGTAGGGCCGTTCAGCGTGCCGAAGTTGGGTAGGTTGATGGCTTGTTGGGCGCTCAGCCCCCAGTGCAAGCTGCCCCTGAGCAGCTTGGCCGTGTAATGGATGATGAAGGCACCACCCGGGCTGCCACCGCTCATGAGCAGTTGGCCTGTGGCTTTGTCAAACACCAGGGTGGGTGACATTGAAGAGCGAGGGCGCTTGCCGGGCTCGACGCGGTTGGCGATGGGTCGGCCCTGCGCGTCTGTCGGGGACAAGCTGAAGTCTGTCAGCTCGTTGTTGAGCAAAAAACCGCCTTCCCGCGAGGGGTCGGTGGTCACCATGCGGCGCGAGCCGAAGGCGGCTTCGATGGTGCTGGTCATGGCCACGGCGCGGCCTTGTGCATCGATCACGCTGATGTGGCTGGTGCCGTACTCGGTCTGGGTGGGCATGGGCGCAAAGCTGCTTTGGGGGGGGCCCGGTTGTCCGGGCTTGGCCACTTTCATGGATTGGTTGCCAATCCCTTGGCTGCGTTGGCGCAGGTACTCAGGCGCCAGCAGGCTGCGCCAGTTGCCGCCCGGGGCCGACACAAAATCTGGGTCCGCCAGGTACTGCGCCCGGTCGGCAAAAGCCAGGCGCGAGGCTTCGGTGTAGCGGTGCAAAAAATCGGGTGAGGGCAAACCGCCCACCAGCTCGGGCCCCTGCGGCTGGGTGTGGGCCAGCAGCCCCAAGATTTGCCCGATGGCGATGTGCCCAGACGAAGGCGGTGGAAAGCCGCAGACGCGGACCTCGCGTGCAGGCGTCGGGTGGTCAAAGCACAAGGCTTGTCTTTCCTTGGGCTGATAACTCGCCAAGTCTTGCAGGCTCAAGCTGCCAGGGCGCGGTGCTTGCAGTGTGCGTGTCACCATGGCCTGGGCCACCGGCCCTTCGTGCAGGGCGCGGCTGCCTTCTGTGGCGATGCGTCGCAGCACATGGGCGTATTCAGGGTTGCGCAGCAAATGGCCCACAGGCCAGGCTTGCCCTTGGGCGTTGTAGAAAAAGCGCAAAGCCAAGGGGTCTTTTTTCAGGTGCGGATCGGCCTGCAGCAGGGTGTGCAAGCGGGGGCTGACCCGAAAGCCTTGTTCGGCCAGCGTGATGGCAGGCGCCAACAGCTGCGCCCAAGGCAGGCGGCCGTGTTGCCGGTGCGCCACCTCCAGCATGCGCACCACGCCGGGCACGCCCACCGAATGCCCGCTTTGAACGGCTTCGTCAAACGGCAGCGGCTTGCCCTGGTCCATGAACATGTCGCCCCGTGCGCCGGCAGGTGCGGTCTCACGCCCGTCGTGCGCCGTGACTTGTTGGCCATCAAAGTGCAGCAAGAATGCGCCGCCGCCAATGCCACTGGACTGTGGCTCCACCAAGCCCAGCACCATCTGCACCGCAATGGCGGCATCGAGCGCCGAGCCGCCAGCGCGCAGCACCTGGTGCCCCGCGTCGGTGGCCAGCGGATTAGCTGCGGCCACGGCCTGGCGTGAGAAAGCCCAGCCGGGCTTGATGCTGCGTCCGCTGGCCGCTTCGGGTTGAGCGGCAAGATTTGGCACGCTGTAGCGCAGGGCGTTGGCGGGAAGCTGTGTGGTGGGCCCCGATGCGCATGCGCTCAATAGCGCCAGCACGATCAGGCTCAAAGGCAAGTGTGTTTTCATGTGTCGTAACTCTTCTAAGCATGCTAGCGGTATTGGAGGTCAACGCCAAGTGATCCGATGGCAAGAATTTTGTCAAGATTTATGGATCAATAATGGGCATCGATGTATTCATAATTACTTCGTCAATTTTGAATTTTGCTTCGAGGCATTGATCCGATCAGCCATCAAGTGAACGCCAGTTTTGGTTTGTTCGTAAAGTCATGATTTACAGTTTATGATCCTGAGCATCCGACACAAAGGCCTTGAGCTTTATTTCAAGACGGGGCGCATGTCTGGCATCCAGACCATCCATGCCAAGCGGCTGCGCGAATTGCTCACGGCGCTGAACGTGGCGCAAGGCCCAGCAGACTTGAATCGGCCGACATGGCGCTTGCATGGTTTGACGGGAGACCGGTCCGGCTTTCATGCTGTGACGGTTCAGGCCAACGGGCGGCTGACTTTCCGATTTGTGGGACAGGACGTTGAACTGCTGGATTATTTGGACTACCACTGAAAGGCACAACATGAAGATGCACAACCCAGCCCACCCAGGTGAAATGCTTGCAGGTTGGCTGGAAGACTTGAACACGAGCGTGACCGCTTTTGCAGGGCATTTGGGCATCAGCCGTGTGATGCTGTCCCGGGTGCTGCATGGCCATGCAGCGGTATCGGCCGACATGGACGTGAGGCTCTCAGAGGCTTTGGGCACGAACCCGGGTTATTGGCTGACTTTGCAAGCCCAGAGTGATTTGTGGAAAGCCACAGAGCGGGCCAAAGAGCGCTCACCCATCGGGCGCATGCCTTTGCCAGACGGTTTGTCGGTGGGATGATCTGCCGATCGATGGCTGTCCATTTCCAAACAACAACAGGCCCCTCGGGGCCTGTCTTTTTGAGCTGCGAAAAGCTCAGCTTACTTCGGGGCCAAGCGAATCGCGCCATCCAGACGAATCACTTCGCCGTTGAGCATGTCGTTTTCGATGATGTGCTTTGCCAATTTGGCATAGTCCTGTGGGGTGCCCAAGCGGCTGGGGAAGGGCACGCCAGCGGCCAGCGCGTCTTGCACCTCTTGCGGCATGCCAAACAGCATGGGGGTGCCGAAGATGCCGGGGGCAATGGTCATGTTGCGGATGCCGTTGCGCGAGAGGTCGCGGGCAATGGGCAAGGTCATGCCGACTACGCCGCCCTTGGATGCCGCATAGGCCGCCTGGCCAATCTGGCCGTCGTAGGCGGCCACGCTGGCGGTGGAAATCAGCACGCCGCGCTCGCCGGTGGCTTCGGGCTCGTTTTTGCACATCGCTTCTGAGGCCAGGCGGATCATGTTGAAGGTGCCCACCAGGTTGACCATGATGGTCTTGGTGTAGACGGCCAGGCTGTGCGCGCCGTTTTTGCCCACCGTTTTTTCAGCCGGGGCGATGCCCGCGCAGTTGACCAGACCCACCAGCTTGCCCATCGACACAGCTTGAGCCACCACGGCCTGGCCGTCGGCTTCGTTGCTGACGTCGCACTTGACGAATGCGCCGCCCAGTTCTTTGGCGATGGCTTCGCCTTTTTCAGCCTGCATGTCGGCGATCACGACCTTGCCGCCGTTGGCCGCCAGCATGCGCGCCGTGCCTTCGCCCAAGCCCGATGCGCCGCCGGTGACGATGAAAACTTTGCCTTGAATGTCCATGTTCAACTCCTGAATTTGATTGACGTTACGTCAACGTCAATTATGCACAG
>CANGZO010000112.1 GCA_947458305.1 Comamonadaceae bacterium | reverse complement strand
TGAACACCTTGCTGCCGCACGTGGGCTTGTCCAACATCTTCAAAGGCGTCTGGCCCATGGTGCTGGTCTTGATCATCACCCTGGGCATCTTGCTGGCCTTCCCGGCCATCAGTCTGTGGCTGCCGTCGATGATGGACTGACCATGTGCATGACCCGCTGCGGGTATGGGATCTGGATCTTGTGCTCGCGCAGCGCCGCCAAAATCAACATGTTGATGGTAGAACGCAGGGCCAGTTGGCCGTTTTCAGGGTCGGCAATCCAGTAGCTCACGGTGAACTCCAGACCGTCCGCGCCAAACTGACTCAAAAAGGCATTGGGAGCGGGGTCTTGGAGGACCCGCTCCTGGCTTTCGCAGGCCTCGATCAAGAGTCGCCGCACCAATTCCACATCGCTGTCATAAGCCACCGAAACGACGGTCGTCTGCGACAGCTTGGGGTCCATCAAGGTGAAATTTTCCACCCGGTTGATGATCAAAAACTCATTGGGCACGATGGATTCCCGGCCGTTCAAGGCCCGGATCACGGTGTAACGCGCTTTGATGTCCACGATCCGACCTTCAAAACCGTCCACCAACACCATGTCACCGATGCGCATGCTGCGCTCGGCCAAGATGACGAAGCCGCTGACGTAGTTGGAGGCCAGCTTTTGCAAGCCAAAGCCAATGCCCACACCCACTGCGCCGCCCAGCACCGACAAGGCCGTCAGGTCAATGCCCACCGACGACAAGGCCAGCAGCAAGCCGACAAAGAGAAGCAAAGCACGCACCGTGTTGCTGATGACCTTGCGTAATGACAAGTCGCTGCCCGTGGCCGATTTGAGCAAGCGCGCCTCGATCGCGGCCGACACCCACAGCGCCACAATCAGCACCGCCCCGGCCGTGAGCGCGCCTTCAATCAGGGTGCGCACCGACAGCACGCTGCCCCCCACCTTCCAGCTGATCTGGTCCAGCTCATGCAACACCAAGGGCAGCACCCCGGTCACCCACAACACCACCGTGCCCCAAGCCAACCAAGAAATCGTGCGTTCCAACACCCGCACAAAAGGTGCCTGGGCAAAAGCCACTTGCAAAACTTTCACGCCCAATCGGATCACCGCCAGAGAAATACACACCGGCAGCAAGATGGCAAACAAAGGGGCCGGTTGTTGCTGTGTCAGCAGGGTGCGCGCCACAAAGGTCAAACCCAACAGCAGCACGGGAAACAGCACGCCGTCGACCAACTTGCGGCCCAACAAAATGGCCAACTCTTGCCCACTGAAGACCCGGCGCACGCCCCAGGTCATGAGCCAAGCCAAGACCAAACAACCGGCAAAAGCACCCAGCGCCAACAAAGACTCTAGTCGGTAAATGGCCTCTGCCCAAGCCATGGGATGCGCCACCGCCATGTTGCTCATGCCCGCCATGTGGGTGTCCTCTTGTCGATGAACGCCTGCACGCCCTCTTGCGCCACGTCGTGCACCATGTTGCAGGCCATGGTCTGACCCGCCAATTGATAAGCCGCCTCGATGCCCATCTCACGCTGCTGGTAAAACAAAGCCTTGCCCACCCTAACCGCCTCACGCGGCTTGGACAAAATGGCATTCACCAACTCGTCCAACTGCGCATCCAATTGATCGGCAGCACACACGCGGTTGACCAAGCCACGGGCTTGGGCCTCGCCAGCGCTGATGAAACCACCGGTCAGCAGCATCTCCATGGCTTGCTTGGCGTGCATGTTGCGCACCAGCGGAACGCTGGGCGTGGCACAAAACAGACCGACATCGATGCCATTCACCCCGAAAGTGGCGCTGTCTACCGACACCGCCAAATCGCATTGCGCCACCAACTGGCAACCGGCAGCGGTGGCCAAGCCTTGCACACGGGCAATCACCGGCACAGGCAGCTTTTGAATGGCCATCATCATGCGGCTGCACTGGGCAAACAGCTTTTGGTAATAGGCCAACTCGGGCTGAGCCCGCATTTCTTTCAGGTTGTGCCCGGCACAAAAGGCCTTGCCCGCAGCGCCCAGCACCACCACCCGCGCCTGCGCGTCTTGCGCGATGGCATCCAGCGCTTGCTGCAAGGCGGTCAGCATGGCTTCGCTCAAAGTGTTGAAGCTGGCAGGGCTGTTCAAAGTCAGCCGGTGCACGCCATGGACATCGCGCTCATGGAGCAGCACATTCGGGGTTGGGAGTGAGGTCGGTTCGGTCATGGACCCGATTGTGCCGAAACTCAGTGGCAAGCCGTCGAATGCACGCTCGCCGCTCTGGTCAAACGTCGGCCAAAACCCTTAAATGCGCCTCGACGCTGCGGCCCAGAGCGCTCAGGTTGTAGCCGCCTTCCAGGCAACTGACGATGCGGCCTTGGGCATGACGCAGCGCCACATCTTTGATGCGCTGGGTGATCCAGGCGTAATCTTGCTCGACCAAACCCATCTGGGCCATGTCGTCCTCGCGGTGCGCGTCAAACCCCGCGCTGATGAAGATCAACTCGGGCTTGTGGGCCTCTAGGCGCGGCAGCCACATCATGTCCACCAACTCGCGGATGTCCATGCCTTTGGTGTAAGCCGGCACGGGCAGATTGACCAAATTGGCCGCGCTCGATGTGGAGCCACCTTCGGGGTAGAACGGATGCTGAAAAAAGCTCACCATCAAGATGCGCTCGTCCCCCGCCACGATGTCTTCGGTACCATTGCCGTGGTGCACGTCAAAGTCCACAATCGCCACGCGCTTGAGGCCATGCCGCTCCAGAGCGTACTTGGCAGCAATCGCCACGTTGTTGAAAAAGCAAAAGCCCATGGCCTTGTCGCGGCACGCGTGATGACCCGGTGGTCGTACTGCGCAAAAGGCGTTCTCCAACTCGCCCGCCATCACGGCATCGGTGGCGTCGATGGCCGCACCCGCAGACACCAGCGCGGCATCCCAGGTGTGGGCATTGATCATCGTGTCCGGGTCCAAGCTGGTGTGGGTGGGTCCGCCAGCGGCCATGTCCTCGCGCAACATGTCACCCAAACCGCGCAAAGCCGCCACATGCATGCGCCCGTGGGCCAACTCGATGTCGGCCAAAGCCGCTGGGGTGGCCTCGCGCCGTTGCAAAGCCATGTCCACGCCACTGATGAGCAGCCGGTCTTCGATGGCGCCCAATCGCTCCGGGCACTCGGGGTGGCCTGGCCCCATCTCGTGCTTCCAGCAAGCTGGGTGGGTGAAATAACCTGTCGCGCCCATGGTCTCGTCTTCCCGAATGGCCCCAGCTTGTAGCTGATGGTTTTGTTGGATGGCTTTATTTTTGTGGGTTCCAGCTTATCACGCGGTCCATGCGCCCACATGGCCCCAAACTGAGACAACTCGGCGTTTAAACTGGACACCCCATGCACCCAGCCCTTTTTCACTTTCCGCCAAAATCCACGCCAAAACGCTGGGCCCCTCTGGCTTTGTCACTGCTTTTGACCGCTTTGGGACCCCACACCTCTTGGGCACAGGCCGAACCGCAAGCCACGCCCAAAGCCGCCGCAACGCCCAACCCAAAACCCAAAGCCAAGGCCAACGCAGCACCTCCACAAGCAGCCAAGGCTGCAAAACAAGGCACCCCATCGGCCAAAACCAAGTCCAAAAACAAAGCCCCTCAATCTGCCAAACCAAAAACCAACGCAGCCAAGGCCGCGTTACCTGCGGCCGCAGGCCTGTTTTTCAGCGAATCGAGCGCGGCCATGGACTGGTCAAGCCAAGCAGCCGAACGCTTGCAACTGGACCCGCAATGGGTCCGCAAACACCTGGGGCAGGCCCGCCGACTGCCTTCGGTAGAACGCTTGGTTTTACCCCCCAGCAGCCCGGCTGCCAAAAACTGGGCGGCTTACCGCGCCAGGTTCATCGAGCCGCAACGCATCCAGGCAGGCCTGCGTTTTTGGCAAACCCACCGCATCGCTCTTGAACGTGCAGAGCGAGAATTTGGTGTGCCCGCCTCGGTGGTGGTGGCCATCATTGGTGTGGAAACTTTTTATGGCCAATACACGGGCAACTTCCGCGTCATCGATGCCTTGGCCACTTTGGCTTTCCACTTCCCGGCCGCACACCCGAGAGCCGCTGCCAGAGAAAGCTTTTTCAAAGGCGAACTGGAACAATTTTTGCTGCTCACCTCGCGCAGCGGGGCCGACCCCATGAGCATTCGGGGCAGCTATGCCGGCGCCATGGGCTTGCCGCAATTCATGCCCTCCAGCTGGGCGCGCCACGCGGTGGACTTTGATGGCAATGGCCGCATCGATCTGTTTGGCAGCCCGACCGACGCCATTGGCTCGGTGGCCAACTACTTCAAAGCCTTTGACTGGCGGCCCGGCATGCCCACGCACTACCCCGTCACCCTCACCCCAGGCCAAACCGACATGGACAGCCTGATGGCCCCCGACATCTTGCCCACCTTCAGCGTGGCCAACTTTGTCAGCAAAGGCGCCAGCCTGTCAGGCGCTGCACTGCAGCACACAGGCCCTTTGGCATTGATCGAATTGCGCAACGGGACAGATGCACCCAGCTACGTGGCGGGCACCGAAAACTTCTACGCCATCACCCGCTACAACTGGAGCAGCTACTACGCCATGGCGGTGATCGATCTGGCCGAAGCGGTGACGCATGAAATGCAAAAAAGCCGCTGAGGAGTGCCGTTACTCATGAACCCGCTGAACCCCAAAAAACTGCTGCTGAGCAAGTGGACGGCGGTCAAACCCATGGCCAAGCAAAAGCACTTTTTGGTCAGCCGGGTGATTCAGCCCGAACTGCCCACCGACCCGATTGAACAGGTGGAAATCGAAGCGGTGTTTTCAAAAGCAACTCAAGTCATCGCTTGGCGTGAACTGCAGGACGACCGCGTGTGGAGGCAGGGTTGGGTTTGACTGGGCCTGACGCCCAATTAAGATGCCACATCTCTAAGGGAATCAAGCATGACCATCTGGAACAGTTCCCCCAACCTTGAGCTTCTGAACGAACGAGGAGCTCTGTGTGCAAATGGGCATCTTGGCATCGAGATGCTGGAGGCGGGTGAAAACTACCTCAAAGCACGCATGCCCGTCGATGCCCGGACTCGGCAACCTGCTGGCGTGCTGCATGGCGGTGTGTCCGTTGTTCTGGCCGAAACCTTGGCCTCATGGGCTGCGTCTCTGGTCGTCGATCCTGAAAAACACCATTGTGTCGGGCAGGAAATCAATGCCAACCATGTCCGTGCTGTATCGGATGGGTGGGTCTATGGCGTGGCCAGGCCCTTGCATCTGGGCCGTACAAGCCATGTCTGGGATGTTCGCATCAGCGACGAGGGCGGGAAACTGGTCTGCGTATCCAGGGTAACCATGGCCGTCTTGCAAAGCGCATCACGCTATTGATGCTTTTTCTGCCAGTCCCCTGTTGAGTGAAATCACGCCTCTTTTGGGCTTCAACTATCTGCCCCCGTGTGCACAGACTTCACCCTCACCAAACGCCCCCTGTGAGTCACTGAAGCAGTGGGCTGCTTCCATCGCCCACGGCCTACTTTAGATTTTTCAGAAAGTATTCGACCATTTCCTTTTGAGCGATTGCAGCCTCTTTGGCGGAATACCGCATCGTCACCACGCCACCAGTCTGGGCCTTGGCAAAAGGACTGTAGGCAGGCGGAGGTGGACTAGGCCAATCAAACGCATGAGTAGCCCCCTCAACCATCCGCACAGTCAATTGACTGGCAATGGCAGGAAACTCCTGGCTCATTCGCAAGCAGTCGGTCTTGGGATTGAAATCAAAATCGTCGTTGGTGCCTGAAGTAATGTGTATGGGTTTGCCCGTGGCGCCCCAATTTTGTGGGCGACCGGGGTTGATCCAAGAACGAATTCGTTGTTGGTCATCCATGATGTTGCTGCAGGCCGGATAAAGCGCAAAGTGGGCCGCGAAAACTTGCTCTTGCCGCAATGCTGGGTTGTCTCGCGCCAATCGGGCAGGTCTGACGCCCATACCCGCCATGATCGCAACAGCACCGCCACTGGAAAAGCCTGCAAGGCCAATTTGGTTTGGATTGATCCTTGCATCTTTGGCGAGATAAACAAGTGCACCCCATGCATCTTGCAATCGGTCACATAAGACCGGTGCATTGGGTTCGCTGCCACTTCGCACGCCACGGGGCGTGTAGGAATCAATCTCCAGGGTCGCGATACCCACTGCATTGAGCGCCCGCGCATAAAAACCACCAACCCCCACGATGCCCGCATTGCTGTGGAGCAAGACCACGGCGGGGACTTGTTCTGAGGCCTTGGTTGGCACACGCAGAAGTCCCCCAACACGACTGACCTCTTTCACTCGGTCATTGCATTTGGCACCCACAACTGGAACGTCAACATTGCTGGATATGACTTCACTGAATGCTGGAGCGGCCATGACCAGCAAAAAGAGTGTCAACAAAGCCAGGGGCACATGACAGACGCGAGCGTTTTGGAGCATCAACATGGAGTCCTCGTTTCATCATCGCGAATCGTCTCGGTGATCACTGCTCTGGCAACAGCTTTTTCATTCACTGAATGCATCACCGTGGACCGCAGCACAACTAAGCCGCAGGTTTGGCGTTGTAACGGTAACGGAAGGTGCAGCAAGACGCGCCTTCCATGATGGTTTGCTTGCGCTCCAGAGATATGTTCGGGTCATAGCCTTGGCAAAACGTGCCGTCCCGGTTGCAAGAGAGCAAATGGCCAATGTGGCCCAAGCCCATTTCTTTATAGGTCTCGGCATACTTGCAGCGCGTGATGTCGAAGTCGAACACTGTGTCGCTGGCTTCGAGCACCTTCATCTCCAGAGCACCATCGTGGGTCCAATTTTCATAGAGCTGGATGAAGTCGGCCATGGAGGTCTGGCCGCCCACCTTCTCCGCAAAATACTGGCCTTCTGCCACCGCGGCTTTGCGAATGGCCGTGTCCAGAATGAGGGCCGCGCGCTCCTCTCCGATTTGCGCCACCATCTCCGCATAGATGGGGCCAATCACCTGAGCCTGAAGCTTGCGCTTGGTGAGGGTGGGGATTTCTGTGGTCATGGATGCACCTTTAGCCGTTTGGGGAATTCAATGCGCTTTCATGGCTTTGCCGACTTCCAGCGAGCCCTGCTCCGAGCCCGAACGCGGCACGGTCTCGCCATCGCGGTCTGTGACTTGCGCCATGGCCGCCAACAGGCGCTCGGCGGTATCAGGGCCCGTGCCCAGATGCACGCCCTGGGTCAGGGTGATGTGGGCCACTTCAAAGCTGCCTGCGCCTGCGCAAATGATGGTGCGGTTGGGCGCATCGTCGCTCGCCATGACCAGCATGGCAGGCACCACGGCGCTGGGGTCCAGGGCTTGCAGCACCGCCTCGGGCATCAGGCCTTCGGTCATGCGGGTAGCGGCTGTGGGGGCCAAGCAGTTGACCCGAATGTGGTGTTTCTCGCCCTCGATCGACAGGGTTTGCATCAGTCCCGCCAAAGCCATCTTGGCCGCACCGTAGTTGGCCTGGCCAAAGTTGCCGTACAAACCACTCGAGGAAGTGGTCATGACGATGCGG
>CANGZO010000111.1 GCA_947458305.1 Comamonadaceae bacterium | reverse complement strand
TTAGCCGAAAAACCCTTCAAAATCAATTGCTTATGCCGTCTTTCGGCCCGTTTTGCGGCGCTGGCGGTCAAAAACACCTTCAAAGGCGCATTCGGAAAGATCACCGTGCCCATGTCGCGGCCGTCGGCCAAGAGGCCCGGCAGTCGCTGAAAACTGTGCTGCAACTGCACCAGCGCCTCGCGCACGGCGGGCAAAACGGAGACTTTGGAGGCGTTCATGCCGCCTTGCTCGCTGCGGATCGCATCGGTCACGTCAAAGTTGTTCAACAGCACCTGCTCGCCCTCAAAGCGCACGGGCAGGCTGCGGGCAAGGTCGGCGATCTTCGCTTCGTCGGTGGCTTCCAGCGTCAGTCCCGCTTGCAAAGCGGCATGGGCGGTCACGCGGTAGAGCGCGCCTGAATCCAGGTAGTGGTAACCCAAAGCAGCGGCCACGAGGCTGGCGAGCGTGCCTTTGCCCGATGCGGTGGGGCCATCGATGCAAATCACCGGAATGTTGTGGGCGGCTGTGTGCGCCACCGAGAACAAAGCCTCGAAATAGTCTGGGAAGGTCTTGGCCACGCACTTGGGATCTTCGATGCGCACCGGTATCTGGTCGGCGTTGAAGGCCGCCAGCGAGAAACACATGGCGACGCGGTGGTCGTCGTAGGTGTGGATGCTGGCGCTTTGCCACTTTCCGGTGGGCAGAGGGTGGATGGTGATCCAGTCCGGGCCTTCTTCGACCGTGGCGCCCAGTTTGCGGCTTTCGGTGGCCATGGCCACGATGCGGTCGGTTTCCTTCACGCGCCAGCTGGCGATGTTACGCAGTGTGGTGGGGCCATCGGCGTACAGCGCCATCACGGCCAGCGTCATGGCCGCGTCGGGGATGTGGTTGCAGTCGAGCGTGATGCCCTTCAGGGGCCAAGCGCCACGCTGAATTTCGAGCCAGTTGGGGCCGCTGGTGATTTGGGCACCCATTTGCGCTGCGGCGTCCATGAAGCGGATATCGCCCTGTATGGAGTCGGCGCCCACGCCTTGAATGCGGATGCCGCTGCCTTGGGCGATGGCCCCGAGTGCGATGAAGTAGCTGGCCGACGAGGCATCGGCCTCGACGTGGATGCTGCCCGGTGACTGGTAACGGCTGCCTGCTGGGATGACAAAACGCTCCCAGCCTTGGCGCTCGACCTGGATGCCGTAGCGCGCCAGCAGGTTGAGGGTGATCTCGATGTAGGGCTTGCTGATGAGTTCGCCTACCACCTCGATGGTGATGGCGCGGTCCTGCGCCGCCAGCGGCAGAGCCATCAGCAAGGCAGTGAGGAACTGGCTGGACACATCGCCGCGCACAGGAATGGGCTTGTCGAGCCGGAGTGTGGGCTGGCGCACGCGCAGGGGCGGGTAGCCCTCGTTGCCCAGGTAGTCGATGGCGCAGCCCAACTCACGCAAGGCGTCCACCAAGTCGCCGATGGGCCGTTCATGCATACGCGGCACGCCCTTGAGCGTGAAATCGCCGCCTTGCACGGCCAATGCCGCCGTGAGCGGGCGCATGGCGGTGCCCGCATTGCCCATGAAAAATTCAATCGCCTCAGTTGGCCATGCGCTGCCACCCAGGCCGGTGATGGTCACTGTAGTGCCATCCACCTGCACGCCGCAACCCAGTTGGCGCAGCGCGGCCAGCATGACGCGGGTGTCGTCCGAATCCAGCAGGTCGTGAACCACCGTGGTGCCTTGGCACAGGGCTGAGAGCAGCAGCACGCGGTTCGAGATGCTTTTGGAGCCAGGCAGTGTGACGGTGCCGGACGCGCCTTGCAGCGGTGGGAGGTCGAGGAAGGCGGTGGAGAACATGGATTCAGTCTTCAGAGGCAGTGCCGCAAGCGTTGCCCGCTTGCAGCGTCCAGGCCGAGCGCGTATCGCTGGCTTGTTGAATCAGGTGTTGCAGCGCGGCGGTGTCGCCTTGCTTCAAAGTGTTTTCAAATTGATCGAGCGCAGTGCGAAAGTGCGCTATCTGCGTGAGCACTTCGGCCCGGTTGGCGCTCAGGATGTCGCGCCAGACGGCCGAGTCACTGGCTGCGATACGCGAAAAATCTCGAAAGCCCGGGCCAGCCATCTCCAAAAACGCTGCGCCATGCGGCTGCGAGGTGATCGCATTGACGGCTGCAAAGGCCAGCAGGTGAGGCAAGTGGCTGACAGCCGCAAAGGTAGCGTCATGCGCCTCGGGCGTCATGTGGCTCACATGGCTGCCAATCGCGGTCCAGACTTCGCTCGCCGTTTTGATTTGGCGGATGCTGTTTTGCGGCAGAGGCGTGAGGATGGTGCGGCGCGCTTGGTACAGCGTGGCCTCGGCATGCTCGATGCCAGCGACTTCCTTGCCCGCAATCGGGTGAGCGGGTACCAAGCAATTGAGGCGTTCGCCCAAAGCGGCCTGGGCTGCCGCGACCACATCGCATTTGGTAGAGCCCACGTCCATCAGCAGTGCCTGCGGTGCCAGCGCATCGCGCATGGCGGCAAAGCTGCTGTGCATCGCACCCACGGGTACGGCCAGCAAGACCAAATCGGCACCTTGCACCGCCTCGGCCACACTGCGGCAGGCTTGGTCGATGACACCCAGCTCAACGGCGCGTAGGCGTGTTTTTTCGGAGGCGCTAAAACCCGTGATGTGCTGCACCAGGCCCGCTTGGCGCAGGGCGAGCGCAAACGAGCCGCCCATCAGGCCGCAGCCAATCAGGGCCAGGCGTTGGAACTTCACCGCGCGCTCACTCGGGCACGGGGTAAGAACCCAGCACCTTGTAAAACGCGCACAGGCCTTGCAACTCTTGCAAGGCCGCCGCCACGTGCGGCTCGCTGATGTGGCCTTGCAGGTCGATGTAGAAGTAATACTCCCACTGGCCGGATTTGGCGGGGCGCGATTCAAAGCGCGTCATGGACACGCCGTTGTTTTTGAGCGGCACCAGCAAATCGTGCACCGCGCCCGGGCGGTTGGGCACCGACACCACCAGGCTGGTGCAGTCCTTGCCCGAAGCCGGAGGCGTGGCCAGGGTTTGGGGCAGCGTGATCACGGCAAAGCGCGTGCGATTGAAGGCCTCGTCCTGGATGGCGTGGTGCACGATGTGCAGGCCAAACTGACTGGCGGCGCGCTCGCTGGCCAGGGCCGCCCATGCCGGGTTGGTGGCCGCCAAGCGAGCGCCTTCGGCATTACTCGACACCGCGCGGCGCTCCACATGCGGCAGGTGCTTGGACAGCCAGCCCTGACACTGGGCCAGCGCTTGCGGATGCGCCATCACCACCTCAATGCCCGCGTCGGAATTGAGCTGGCGCAGCAAATTGAAGCGCACCTGCAGGCTGACTTCACCCACCACATGCACGGGCGAGCGCAAGAACAAATCGAGCGAGCGCGCGACCACGCCTTCGGTGGAGTTTTCCATACCCACCACGCCATACTGGGCCGTGCCCGCAGCGGTGGCATGGAAGACTTCGTCGAAATTGGCGCAATAAATCAGGTTGGCCGCACTGCCAAAAAACTCGATGGCGGCTTGTTCACAAAACGTGCCTTGTGGGCCGAGCACCGCCACGCGCTGTGGCGCTTCCAGTGCCAAGCAGGCCGACATGATCTCGCGCCAGATGGAGGCGATGTGTTCGTTTTTCAGCGGACCAGGGTTGGCGCTGGTGATCTTGTCGATGACCTGGGCCACGCGATCAGGCCGAAAGAACGGCGAACCTTCGGCGCGCTTGATCTCGCCCACTTGCTCGGCCACATGGGCGCGTTGGTTCAGCAGGCTCAGCAGTTGTTTGTCCAGTGCATCAATTTGCACCCGCAAAGCGCCCAAGGCATCCGACTGAATGGGTTGTTGGCTCATGTCTCGTCTTCTTTCTGGCGGCCTGCTGGAGGGACTTCAGGCCTGTGTTTTTTCAAATTCGCGCATGTACGCCACCAGCGCCTGCACGCCTTCGATGGGCATGGCGTTGTAAATGCTGGCGCGCATGCCGCCGACTGATTTGTGGCCCTTGAGTTGCAGCAAATTGGCAGCTTTGGCCCCGGCCAAAAAAGCGTCGTTGCGCGATTCGTCGCGCAAGAAGAAGGGCACGTTCATGCGCGAGCGGCAGTCTTTGGCGACACGGTTTTCAAACAGGCTGGAGCTGTCTAGGAAGTCATAGAGCAACTGTGCCTTGGCGATGTTGCGCTGCTCCATGGCGGCAATACCACCGTTTTTCTTGAGCCACTGGAACACCAGCCCGGCGATGTAGATGCTGTAAGTGGGCGGCGTGTTGTACATGGACTGGTTGTCGGCCACCAGTTTGTAGTCAAAGGCGCTGGGACAATGGGGCAGGGCGTGGCCCATCAGGTCTTCGCGCACGATCACCAAGGTCAGACCTGCTGGGCCCAAATTCTTTTGTGCACCGCCAAAGGCCAAACCCACGCGCGACCAGTCCACCGGGCGCGAAGCCACATGCGAGGAAAAATCCACCACCAAAGGGGCGTCACACCCTAGGGCTTTGAGGTCTGGCAGCTGGTGAAACTCCACGCCGTGGATGGTTTCATTGCTGCAAATGTGCACGTAACGGCTGTCAGCGCCGATCTGCCAAGTGGCTGGCGCGGGCAGGGTGGTAAAGCCGTCGGCTTGCGCCGTGGCGGCCACACGCGCCGTGCCGAATTTACCCGCTTCCTTGAGCGACTTTTGGCTCCAGCTGCCCGTGAGCACAAAGTCCATGGCCCCGCCTTGCGACAGGTTCAGCGGCACGATGGCGTTTTCAGCCAAGCCGCCGCCTTGCATGAACAAAATCTTGAAGTGAGCCGGCACGGCCAGCAGCTCGCGCAGGTCCGCTTCGGCCTGCTCGTAAATGCTGATGAACTCCTTGCCGCGGTGGCTCATCTCCATCACGCTCATGCCCGAGCCATGCCAATCCAGCATCTCGGATGCGGCTTGCTGCAACACGGCCTCGGGCATGACGGCGGGGCCCGCCGAGAAATTGAAAGCGCGCCCCATCACTTATTCCGCTGCCGGTGCGCCGTCATCTGGCGTGGCATCGGCATCGCCCTCGGCTGCATTCGCATCGTTTTCCACGATGCGTTGCAGGCCCGACAGCTTGGCACCCTCGTCCAGACCGATCAGGGTCACGCCTTGTGTAGCGCGGCCCAGCTCGCGGATTTCGGACACGCGGGTGCGCACCAAAACACCTGTGTCGGTGATGAGCATGATCTCGTCATCGGCGTGCACCAAAGTAGCGGCCACTACTTTGCCATTGCGCTCGGACTGTTGGATGGCGATCATGCCCTTGGTGCCACGGCCATGGCGCGTGTATTCGGTGATGCTGGTGCGCTTGCCGTAGCCGTTTTCGGTGGCCGTCAGCACGCTTTGGGTTTCGTCTTCGGCCACCAGCATGGCGATCACGCTTTGGTGTTCTTCGATCATCATGCCGCGCACACCGCGTGCACTGCGGCCCAGGGGCCGCACATCGTTTTCGTCAAAGCGCACGGCTTTGCCGCCATCGCTGAACAGCATCACGTCGTGCTTGCCGTCCGTGAGGGCCGCACCAATCAAGAAGTCGCCTTCGTCCAAGTTGACGGCAATGATGCCGCCCTTGCGCGGGTTGCTGAATTCATCCAGCGAAGTTTTCTTGACGGTGCCCATGGACGTGGCCATGAACACAAACTGGTTGTCGGGGAAGGTGCGGGCTTCGCCGGTCAGCGCCAACACCACGTTGATTTTTTCGCCCTCTTGCAGCGGGAACATGTTGACGATCGGGCGGCCACGCGAGCCGCGTGAACCGGCAGGCACCTCCCAGACCTTGAGCCAATACAGGCGGCCCCGGTTGGAGAAGCACAGCAAATAGTCGTGCGTGTTGGCGATGAACAGCTGGTCGATCCAGTCGTCTTCTTTGGTCACGGCCGCTTGCTTGCCCCGGCCGCCGCGCTTTTGCGAGCGGTATTCACTCAGAGGCTGACTCTTGATGTAGCCGCTGTGCGACAAGGTCACCACCATGTCGGTGGGCGTGATCAGGTCTTCGGTGGACAGGTCTTGGGCGCTGTGCTCGATCTCGCTGCGGCGAGCACCGATCTTGGTCTGGCCGAATTCTTGGCGTACGGTGCCCAGTTCGTCGCCAATGATGGTCGACACGCGTTCGGGCTTGGCCAAAATGTCCAGCAAGTCTTCGATCTCGGACATGACCTCTTTGTATTCGGCCACGATTTTGTCTTGCTCCAGACCGGTCAGGCGCTGCAGACGCATCTGCAAAATCTCTTGCGCTTGGGTGTCCGACAGGCGGTACAGACCGTCCTGACCCAAACCGTATTCGCGCTCCAGACCTTCAGGACGGTAGTCGTCGGCGTTCACCACCGAGCCATCGTCACGGGCGCGGGTCAGCATGGTGCGCACCATCTGGCTGTCCCAGGCGCGGGTCATCAACTCGGCCTTGGCCACGGGTGGTGTCGGAGCGCCACGGATGATGGCGATGAAGTCGTCGATGTTGGCCAAAGCCACAGCCAGGCCTTCCAGCACATGGCCACGGTCACGCGCTTTGCGCAGCTCAAACACGGTGCGGCGTGTCACCACTTCGCGGCGGTGCTGCAAGAAGACCTGAATCAGGTCTTTCAGGTTGCACAGCTTGGGTTGGCCGTCGATCAAGGCCACCATGTTCATGCCGAAGGTGTCTTGCAGCTGCGTCTGTTTGTACAGGTTGTTCAGCACCACTTCGGGCACGGCGCCGCGCTTGAGTTCGATCACCAAACGCATGCCCGATTTGTCGGATTCGTCTTGGATGTGGCTGATGTCCTCGATTTTCTTTTCGTGCACCAGTTCGGCCATGCGTTCTTGCAGGGTCTTTTTGTTGACCTGGTAGGGCAACTCGTCAACCACGATGCACTGGCGTTGGCCTTTGTCGATGTCTTCAAAGTGGCACTTGGCGCGCATGACCACACGCCCGCGGCCCGTGCGGTAGCCGTCCTTGACGCCGGTCATGCCGTAAATGATGGCGCCTGTAGGAAAGTCGGGCGCGGGCACGATTTCCATCAGTTCGTCAATCGAAGCCTCAGGGTTGCGCAGCAGGTGCAGGCAAGCGTCCACCACCTCGTTCAGGTTGTGCGGCGGGATGTTGGTGGCCATGCCCACCGCAATACCGCCCGAGCCGTTGATCAACAAATTGGGCAGGCGCGAAGGCAACACCAGAGGCTCTTTTTCTGATCCGTCGTAGTTGGGGCCGAAGTCGACGGTTTCTTTGTCGATGTCACCCAGCATCTCGTGGGCGATCTTGGCCAGGCGGATTTCGGTGTACCGCATCGCGGCGGCGTTGTCGCCGTCCACCGAGCCGAAGTTGCCTTGGCCGTCCACCAACATGTGGCGCATGGAAAAGTCTTGCGCCATGCGCACGATGGTGTCATAGACCGACTGGTCGCCGTGCGGGTGGTATTTACCGATCACATCACCGACGATACGGGCCGACTTTTTGTAGGGGCGGTTCCAATCGTTGTTCAGCTCATGCATCGCGAACAAAACCCTACGATGCACGGGTTTTAGACCGTCACGGGCATCGGGCAAGGCGCGACCAACGATCACGCTCATGGCGTAATCGAGGTAGCTGCGCCGCATTTCCTCTTCCAGACTGATGGGCAGTGTTTCTTTGGCGAACTGGGTCA
>CANGZO010000110.1 GCA_947458305.1 Comamonadaceae bacterium | reverse complement strand
TGCTTGTCGCGAAGGTGAAGGTCCATGGGTCGCTCTTCTGCTGAAATGGAAAATTCTGATCTTGTCGATTTAATCACTCTTGTAAGAACTTCGCGCCATGACTTCCAAAACCTCTGCGCTGCGTGCGCGTTTGAACCAACCCGGCCTGGTGGTCGCCCCCGGCGTGTTCGACATGGTGTCGCTGCGCCTGGCCGACAGTTTTGGCTTTGATGCGCTGTACATGACGGGCTACGGCACCGTGGCCTCGCACATGGGCTTGCCCGATGCGGGCCTGGCCACTTACAGCGACATGGTGGGGCGCGTCACGGCCATGGCGGGCATGGCCCGCACACCGCTGATTGCCGACGCCGACACCGGCTACGGCGGCCTGCTCAACATGCGCCACACCATCCGTGGCTATGAAGCCGCAGGCGCTTGCGCCATCCAGCTCGAAGACCAGGAGTTCCCTAAAAAATGCGGCCACACGCCGGGCCGCCGCGTCATTCCCATGGCCGACATGGTGCGCAAGATCCAGGTGGCTGTTGATTCGCGTGATTCCAAAGACTTCTTGATCATCGCCCGCACCGATGCCCGCACCACGCTGGGCCTGGACGAGGCGCTGCGCCGGGCCGAGGCCTATGCCAAGGCCGGGGCCGACATTTTGTTTGTCGAGTCGCCCGAGACCGAAGAAGAAATGCGCCGCATTGGCCAAAGCTTTGACGTGCCACTGGTGGCCAACATGGTGGAGAAAGGCCGCACCCCGGTGCTGACGAAACCAGAGCTGGAAGCGCTGGGCTACAAGATCGCCATCTTCCCCGTCACCGCCTTGCTGGCCGGGGTGCAAGCCATGACCCAGGTTTACCAACAGTTCAAGGACACGGGCTCGTCGGCCAAGGGCAGCACGCCCTTGTACGACTTCGCCGACCTGACCCAACTCATGGGTTTTGAAGACGTGTGGGCGTTTGAAAAGCGCTACGCCGAAACCGACTGATTCCCCCAAGAAACCACCAGGAGACAACGATGCCAAAGAAAAGCACAACACCCCGCCGCCAATGGCTCAAAGCGGCCCTCAGTACCGGTCTGATGGCTGCTGCTTGCGCAGGCCTGACCCTGAGCGCCAGTACCGCCGCAGCGCAAGCCGCTTACCCTGCCAAACCGATTCGATTGGTGGTGCCCTTTGCGGTTGGCGGCGTGACCGACACCAGCGGCCGATTGATTGCCGAGCAGCTGTCCAAGCGGTTGGGTCAGCAGGTGGTGGTCGACAACAAGCCCGGCGCCTCGGGCAACATCGGCACGCAAATGGTGGCCACGGCCGAGCCGGACGGGTACACCCTGCTGCTGGGTTTTGACGGCACCATGGTGATCAACCCCCATGTGTTTCCCAAAGTTGGTTTTGATACCGCCAAAGACTTCGCCCCGATCGGCAAAATTGGCGACGCCATTTTGATTTTGGTGTCGCACCCCGGCGTGCCCGCCAAGACACTGCAACAAGTGATCGCCCTGTCCAAAACCCAGTCGGGCGGCTTGTCGTACGGCACTTCGGGCACCGGCGGTACGCCGCACCTGGCGGGTGAATTGCTCAAGCAACGCACCGGCGCCAACCTGGTCCACATTCCCTACAAAGGCGGTGGCCAGGCTTTGACCGATGTGCTCGGCGGCAATATTCCTTTGGTCTACACCGCTGTGGCGGGTGCTTTCCCACACGTCAAGTCGGGCAAGCTGCACGCGGTGGCGGTGTCGAGCGCCCAACGCGCCCCTTCTTTGCCGGACGTGCCCACATTCATTGAAGCAGGTTTGAGCGATTTCGACATCAACTCTTGGGTGGGCTTGCTGGCGCCCGCCAAAACACCGCGCGCCATCGTTGAGAGGCTCAACAACGAGTTGAACGCGGTGCTCAATGACCCGGCCGTGCGCGAGCGCCTGGTCACCTTGGGCATCACCGCCAGCCCCGGCGGCCCTGAGAAGTTTGGCCGTGACATGGCGCGTGATTTGTCGCGTTACGCGGCAGTCGTTAAGTCGGCCAACATCAAAGCCGAATGACCAACCCGCCGGGCACTTGTCAAAGTGCCTGGTGCGGCACCCACTCGGGCAGCTGAAGGCAAACCCTGGCTCCGCCGTCAGGGTGGTTGTCGATTTGCAAGCTGCCCCGGTGTTGTTTGGCAATCGATTGGGCGATGGACAGCCCCACGCCCAAGCCATCGGGTTTGGTGCTGAAAAACGGGGTCGCGACCTGCGCCAGCACGTCCGGGCTCATGCCGGGGCCGTTGTCCACCACCTCCAAGACGAGCGAGGTTTTCTCGCGCCGCACGGTGATGTGGATGCGCCGATCCGGCTGCCCGTGCGTGGCCTGAATGGCATTGCGCAACACGTTCAGCAAAATTTGGGACAACTGAACGGCATCCCCCATGACCCATGCCTTCTCTTTGGGCAGCTCAACTTGGATTTGCACCGATTCATTGAAAGACAAATCGTGGATCAAGTCGTTCACATCGGCGATGACTTGGCCCAATTCGACGGGTTCAAATTGGATGTCCTGGGTGCGGATGAAGGTCCGGATCCGGTGCAGGATATCGGTGGCCTTTTGGGTGTTGCGCTGCAAGGCCTGCAGGTCATCCGCCAGCGATCGGCCATCCTGGTTTTCTTGCGCCATGTCCATGCGGTCAATGATCAGGTGCAGGTTGGTCAGGGGCTGGCTCAACTCGTGGCCCAGTGAGGCGGCAATTTGCCCCACGCTGCGTTGCCTCTCCAGTTGCGTGATCTGCTGCAGCAAGCGCGAGGCTTCTTCTTGGCGGGCTTGGGCTTGGGCGGTGGCGAGTGATTTGCGAGAGACGCGCTCCATGACGACGCCCAAAAAACCGATGTTGCCCACCACCGAGGTCAGCACGCCCATGGTGATGACCACCATCGACAAGGCATCCACATTCAAGGCACCCGGTTGCGTTAATCCCAGTATGACGCTGATGGCCCTGAACGACAGCAGCGTTCCCAGCAGCAAGTACACCAAGGCCACCACGTTGGCGCTGAAGCTTTTGCGGCGCAGCCCCAGTTCTCTGGCCAAGCCAGCCACCCAGAACAGCATGCCGCAAACGATGCTCGTACTCCAGAGAAAGCGCCAGGTGGGATTGGCCCACCACGAGTTGAACACCTCGTAGACGAGCCCAAAGACCAGGGTGCACAGGACCAAGCGCATGACGGGCATGGGGCGACCCAATTTGCGCCGCAAGGCCAAAACCCACAGAGCCGTGCCAGCAAACAGCAGGCTATTGGCCAGTCCGTACGTCATCCATTCGGGCAGCATGCCTCTGGAGCCCAGCAGCATCAAACCCAGGCCAAAAGCCAAGCCGCCGGAGCACCACAAAGCCAAGCCGCGCGCGGGTGTTTGGCGCAACAACAGCCACAGGGCCGAGGGCATGGCCAGGAACAAGATCCCGGCAATGAAGTAAGCGGTAGGGAAGTGAAAGAGTGTCACGCCAGGGTGCCGTCGTGTCGGGGGTCGCTTCAGCTTGGTGCGACAAAGCTCCCCGATTTGCCGCCGTGCTTTTCCAGCAACTTCACATCGGTGATGACCATGCCGCGGTCCACCGCTTTGCACATGTCGTAAATGGTGAGCAGGGCCACTTGCACGGCGGTGAGGGCTTCCATTTCCACGCCGGTCTGGCCATTGACTTCGGCGGTGGCGGTGCAGGCCACGCTGAAGGTGGCGGCATCAACTTCAAACTCCACGGCGACCCGCGTTAAGCCGATCGGGTGGCACAAGGGAATCAGGTCGCTGGTTTTTTTGGCGCCCTGGATGCCGGCGATGCGGGCGATCCCGAGCACATCGCCCTTTTTGGCGGAGCCGGAGGTGATCAGTTCCAAGGTGCCGGGCAGCATGGTGATTCGGCCTCTGGCCACGGCCACACGCCGGGTGGAGACTTTGTGGCCGACATCGACCATGTGGGCTTGGCCTTGGGCATCAAAATGGGTCAAAGCATCGTGGGTCATGCGCGTGATTTCGGGGTGGGCGACAGGTTCTTCGCAAGCGTGCATCATACGGGTCTTGTCAATGACATGGATCGCTTTGAAACTCCCAGACCGTCGATATCAGTGGACACTCGGCATGGCTTTGGCCATGTCTTTGAGCACAGGTGCTGCTTGGGCACAAAACACCGGCCTTCCGGCCTTGGGGGATGGCGACAGCATCTCCCTGAGTGCGGAGCGCCAGTTGGGCGACCGCATCGCGCGCGAGCTGTTCCGTGATCCGGATTATTTGGAAGATGCGGTGCTGGACGAGTACATCCAGCAGCTTTGGGCGCCCTTGGTGCGTGCCGCTGTGGCGCGCGGTGAGTTGTCTGCAGAGTTGCAAGAGCGCTTTGCTTGGCGGATTTTGCTGGGGCGCGACCGTTCGGTGAACGCCTTTGCATTGCCGGGGGGGTATTTGGGGGTGCACTTGGGGCTGATGGCGGTGGTCAGCACGGCCGACGAGTTGGCGTCGGTGCTGGCCCACGAGCTGAGCCACGTCACGCAGCGGCACATTGCACGTGGCATGAGCGACCAGTCCAAAATGACGCCTTGGGTGGTGGGATCGATGATTTTGGGTGCTTTGGCGGCCAGCAAAAGTCCGCAAGCGGCGCAAGCCCTGATCGTGGGCGGTCAAGCCGCCGCGATCCAGACCCAGCTGAGCTACACCCGCGACATGGAGCGCGAGGCCGACCGGGTGGGCTATGGCATTTTGGTGGACGCAGGTTATGACCCGGGTGGTTTCGTCAGCATGTTTGCCAAGCTGCAACAAGCGGCGGGGCTGAACGACAGCGGGGCTTTCCCCTATCTGCGCAGCCACCCTTTGACAACCGAACGCATGGCCGACATGCAGGCGCGCCAGCAGTTGAATGTGGCCGGGCCCAAGCCCTTGCCCGACATGGCCCACGCCATGATGGCGGCCAGAGCCCGGGTGCTGTCGCAAAGCAGCCCGGATGCGCTCAAGGCTTGGATCCAGGGCCCAGCTGCTTTGCCCACTACGGCTTCGGCAGCCGACCAAGCCGCGGCTTTGTATGCCGCCACTTTGTCGCATGTGCTGTTGCGCGATGCGGCAGCCACCCAGCGCCAATTGCAGGCCTTGGGTGCCTTGGTCCAGTCGCAGCGGCACCTGCCCTCTTATGCGGCGGCGCAGCGCTGGTGGCGACTGCTGCAGGCCGAGGTCGCAGAGCGGCAAGAAAACCCGACCCTGGCCCTGCAAGCTTTGGCACCAGAAGCTGGCCGGCAGACTTGGCAACGCCCCGAGTTGATGGCTGTGGCGCAAGTGTTGCAGCGTTTGCCAGCGCACCCATTGCTGCCGGCGGTGGTGGCCCAGTTGCGCCAGGTGGTGCAGCAAACGCCACTGGATGCGCAGGCTTGGGACCGGCTGTCGGCTTTGTTGTCGTTGAAAGGGGAAGGCTTGGCTTCTTTGCGAGCGGCTGGCGAAGCCCAGGCCGCACGGCTCGATTGGCCGGGCGCCGTTGACCGTTTCAGGGCAGCACAAGAGGTGGCCCTGAAAGGCCGATTACAGCCGGGGGAGCACATTGAAGCGTCGATTGTGGACGTTCGCTTGCGCCATGCCCGAGAGCGCTTGCGGGGGTTGATGGCCCCAGAACGCTGAGTGCAGCCATTGGGGCTATGATCGCCCTCCCTGACTTCACCACCCCAGCATGGCCGGCATCTACATCACCGACATCGAAGCCGCCATCAACCATTGGCGCAGCAAGAATCCGTCTGCGGACGGCGTGGCGCTGCCCCCGCAATTGCGCGCTTTGGCCGAGGTGTATGGCCTGATGGTTTACCACCGGCAGGATTTGGCGGATGAGTTCAGCTTGCCCTTGGCCGCTGCACAAGCCTGGCAAGACTGGTATGCCAGCACGCCCGACACGCCTTGTATTGCCATCTGTTCCACCAGCCAAGGGGACGAAACCTGCAAAGGCTGTGGGCGCAGTTTTGAAGAAGTGCAGATGTGGATTGAGTTGAGTCCGGGTGAAAAGCGTGCCATTTGGCGTCGCATCACCGTCGATGGGACTTCTTGGCGTTTCAACCGGTACGCCGAGCGGGCCGCTGAAGAGCGCCATTGGGCCAAGGCCGCCGCCGATGCCCAAGTGCCACTCGACCTGAAGCCCTGAAGTCAGCCCTAAGCCTCAACCCAAGCCAAGATGCAGTCTGAGGCGGTATGAGGGGATGGCAGGTGCTCAGTCGATGTCGGGCACGGTTCGCCGGACCACTTCAGATGGGAAGCCGCGGCTGAGCAAAAAGCGCATTTGTTTGGCCCGCGCTTGCGGATCTTGAGGCGCTGTACCGAATTTTTTGCGCCAGACCTCTTGCGCTCGGCTCAGTTCAGAGTCTTTCAGGCTCGCCATGGCTTCGGCCACGGCTTCGCCTGACAAGCCTTTGGCGGCCAACTCTTGCTTGATGCGTGCGCTGCCCAATTTGCCTGAGCGGCGGTTGACCACCGAGTCCACCGCGCGGCCGTCGTTGATGAAGTCCCGTGCTTGCAGTTCATCGAGCGCTTTGGCCAGCTCGCCCGGCGCCTCTTCGTGCGGGGCCAGTTTGCGTTCCAGCTCGCTGCGAGAGTGTTCACGCTGGCTCAAAAGCCGCAGGGCGCGGCCTTTGAGCGAGGGTTGAAAACCGGGTTTGTTCAAGCTCAGTCACCCTTGGGTTCGGCAATGGCCGACTCGAGCAAGCGGATGCCCAGAGATTCACGGACCTTGTTTTCAATCTCGCGGGCCAAAGCTGGGTTCTCGCGCAAAAACTCGCGGGCGTTGTCGCGGCCTTGGCCGATTTTTTCGCCCTGGTAGGCGTACCACGCGCCCGACTTGTCCACGATTTTGGCGGTGACGCCCATGTCAATCACCTCGCCCTCGCGGCTGATGCCCTCGCCAAACAGGATGTCGAACTCGGCCGTCTTGAAGGGCGGCGCGACTTTGTTTTTGACCACTTTGACTTTGGTCTCATTGCCGATCGCGTCGTCGCCCTTCTTGATGGTGCCGGTGCGGCGGATGTCCAGACGGACAGATGCGTAAAACTTGAGCGCATTGCCGCCGGTGGTGGTTTCAGGGCTGCCGAACATGACGCCGATCTTCATGCGGATCTGGTTGATGAAGATGACGGTGCAGTTGGTTTTCTTGATGGTGGCGGTCAGCTTGCGCAGGGCCTGGCTCATCAAACGCGCTTGCAGGCCGGGCAGGCTGTCGCCCATGTCGCCTTCGATTTCGGCCTTGGGCGTGAGGGCCGCGACCGAGTCAATGACGACCAGGTCCACCGCGCCGGAGCGCACCAAGCTGTCCACGATTTCCAGGGCCTGCTCGCCGGTGTCGGGCTGGCTGACCAGCAACTCTTGCAAGTTGACGCCCAGGTTTTGGGCGTATTGCACGTCCAGCGCGTGTTCGGCGTCGACAAAGGCGCAGGTGCCGCCCAGGCGCTGCATTTCGGAGATGACTTGCAGGGTGAGGGTGGTTTTGCCGGAAGACTCTGGACCGTAGATCTCGATCACGCGGCCACGGGGCAAACCGCCCACACCCAGCGCGATGTCCAGGCCCAAAGAGCCGGTGGAGACCACCTGGATGTCAGCGATCACTTCGCCTTCACCCAGGCGCATGATGGTGCCTTTGCCGAATTGCTTTTCAATCTGGGCCAGGGCGGCTTGCAGGGCT
>CANGZO010000109.1 GCA_947458305.1 Comamonadaceae bacterium | reverse complement strand
CCGGCTTGCTCGACCGGCTCGAGCACCGTCAAGGGCACCTCGAACAAGGGCCGGTCGCCCTGCAACACCTTGAGGCTGCCGACAGATTGCCCTTTGACAAAAGGCGCGATCAGGGGGTCGGGCCGCACCACCTGGGTTTTCAATTGGGCGGCCGTACCCGATGGCACGGCCACCACCAAGGGCCTGTCCGCGCCCAGCTTGACCACCGCCTGCTTGCCTTTCCAAACCGGGGGCGTCACCACGGCTTGGTTGGCATCGAACAACTTGACCGCATCAAAGGCGGCATAACCCCAGTTCAGCAGCTTTTGACTTTCGTTGGCACGGGCGTTTTCGCTTTCGGCGCCCAAAACCACGCTGAGCAAGCGGCGCGTACCCACATTAGGGAATTCGCGCTTGGCCGAAGCCACCAAGCAATAACCCGCCGCCTGGGTGTGGCCAGTTTTGAGTCCGTCCACCGAAGGGTCCCTGAACAGCAGCAAATTCCGGTTGGTGTCGTTGGCGGCGGGGGTGCCTGAGTAACGGTATTTCTTGATGGCGTAATAAGGCACATAGTCAGGAAAGTCGCGCATCAAGCGGGTGGCCAGCAGTGCCAAGTCCCTGGCGGTCGTGGTGTGGCCGGGGGCGGTCAGGCCCTCCGGGTTTTTGTAGGCGGTGTTGTTCATGCCCAAAATTCGGGCCTGGTCGTTCATCAATTGGACAAAGCGCTCCACGCTGCCCGCCACCCCTTCGGCCAAAGCCACGGTGGCGTCATTGCCCGACTGCACAATCATGCCTTTGAGCAAATCCTCGACGGGCACCTGCATCTTGGGATCGATGAACATGCGCGAACCGGGCATCTTCCAGGCCCGCTCGGAGACGGGCAAAGTTTGCTGAAGGTTCAGCTTGCGGGATTTGAGGGCATCGAAGACCAAATAAGCGGTCATCAGTTTGGTCAGCGAAGCGGGCTCCACCGCCATATCGGGGTCTTTGGCGGCCAGCACCTGATTGGCGGTGACGTCCATCAAAAGATAGGCCTTGGCAGCCAACTCGGGTGGCTGGGGCATTTGGGCTTGGGCTACCCCAGAACAAACAAGGCAAAAACAGCTGACCAAAATTTTGAGGAAGGTGTTCATCGCGGGTAAATCTTGAAAAGTCTTTAAGCCATGTGGGCCCCAATTGCGCGCCCATGTGGATCGACAAGCGAGGAAAGGGCGAGGGCGCCGAGGGGATCAGGCCACTGAGGTCTTCAGGTGACGGATCACCAAGGATTTGAGCAAGGGCAATTGTCCGTGAAAGAAATGCTCAACACCCGGAATCACGGTGATCGGCAGGGATTGCGGCCTGGCCCAATCCATCACGCTGGCCAGTGGCACCGTGTCGTCTTGCTCCCCATGGACCACCAGGCAGCGCTCGTGCAGCGCTTGGGGCATTGGCGCCACCTCAAAGCGCGCAGCCGCCGTGCCCACCAGCACCACAGCCTGCGGCAAGCGCGCCTCGCCCAACGCCTGCACCACATGGCTGGTGACAAAGGCGCCGAAAGAAAACCCAGCCAAAGCCACCGGCCCCTCTGGGGCCAACTGCTCCAGGACACGGAGCATGTCTTGGGCCTCACCCCGGCCTTCGTCGTAGGTACCCGCACTGGCACCCACACCCCTGAAATTGAAACGCACGGCACGCCATCCGCACTGCACAAAAGCGCGCGCCAAGGTTTGCACCACTTTGTTGTGCATGGTGCCGCCAAACAAGGGGTGGGGGTGGGCGATGAATGCCGTGCCCTGGACAACGCCTTCTGCAGGCACATCCAAAAGCGCCTCCAAGACGCCCGCCTCGCCTTGCAGGCTCAGGGTTTGGGTGGCCTGGTTCATCAGCGCCCCAGGTGCTCGGGGGTCACAAGCCGCTGGACCACCTGGCCATTTTTCAGGTGCGATTCGACGATCTCGTCAATGTCCGACTGGTCAACGTACGAGTACCAGACACCCTCTGGATATACCACCGCCACAGGCCCCCCCGCGCAGCGGTCAAGGCACCCGGCCTTGTTCACCCGCACGGCACCGGGTCCGGCCAAGCCATGGGCTTTGACTTGGGCTTTGCAGTGGTCAAAAGCGGCCTGTGCGTTGTGCTGGGCGCAACAAGCCTCGTTGTTTTTGCGTTCATTGAGGCAAAAAAAGATGTGCCGCTTGAAATAGGGTGGGGTCTGGGGAGTGCTCATCTGGCAATTTTAGGCCTGCTGGGATGGGCCTCACATTCAGGTCCGCCCAGCATAGGGTGCCATGGACAGCCTGCGCACCAAGTAAATCAGCAGGGCAAAAGGCCATGACCAACCCAACCACTGGATCAGGCCATGAAAGCGGATGAAACGCCCCTGCTCCCAGGTCTGCAAAGTCAATGGAAAGTAAGCATCGGCCGACGCCGTGTTGAGCAAACTCAACTGCAGCACCAATGCGGCCAGCGCCAGCACCCAACACAGTCGCGCCGAGGCCAAAGACAAAACCACAGCCAATATCAAGGCAGCAACAACCCCTTGGATGACCTCGGGACTGATCCAGCCCCAAGCGTGCACAGGCCCATATGTCAATGCCGCCGACAAAGCGCTGGCCAGCAAGCCCACCGTCAAGCAAAGCCCGGCCAACACCCAGCGTTGCGGCCTGCGTTGCACCACGCCATACGCCAACAAACACGGCAGCAGCAAGCCCAGCGCCACGCACAAAGATTCGGTCATGGGCAGCATGGGCTGGAACTCCACCTCGCGCACAGGCCAAGACTCCAGCCAAGGCGTGTCCTGAAGGACCTGGATCCAAGTGCCTTCCAGACGCTCCAGCACTTGACCCAAGCCAAAAGGCACCGCAGCCGGAAACAGCAAGGCCAAGGGCCAAAGCGCCAACAACGCCAAAGCGCCACTGGCTTCGGTTTCAAACCAGCGGTCTCGAAACCGGTTCCAGTGGTCCATCAGGCCGACCCAAACCAAGCCACGCGCCACTGCCGCACCGGCCCATGCCCCGGCCGTGTTCAAAGCCATGTCCACGTTGGAAGGCACCCGAACGGGCAAAAACATCTGCAGCGATTCGAGCGCCAGGGACAAGAATGCGGCCAGCAAAGTGGTCACCACCACAGCAGGCCACTGGGGTCGCATGCGGCGCAAACTCAGCGCCAGCAAAAAGCCCAATGGGGCATAGCCGAGCACGTTGGACAGCACATCAAAACCCGTCCAATAGCGCGGCCATGAAGCGGTCAGGAATGACCAAGACATGACGCCCTGAAAGCGCCAGTTATCAAATGGGTAAAGGCTGGCGTAGACGATCAGGACTGCGTAAATGCAGAACAAGGGCCAAGCGGCTGATGTGCGCCGTGTCATGTTGCCCCCATCGGACCGTCCCCCTCAAAAGGGTTTGACCACCACCAAAATCACCGCCGCCACCATCAGGAGCACCGGGGCTTCGTTGTACCAGCGGTACCAAACATGGCTGCGCTGGTTATGGCCGCCTTCAAACTGGCGCAACAAAACACCGCAGCTGTGGTGGTAGGCCAAGAGCGCCACCACGATCAGCAATTTGGCATGCATCCAGCCCTGCCCACCGCCCAGCCCAATGCCGTAATAAAGCCACAGCCACAAGCCCAGTGCCAAGGCCGGCACCGCCAAAATGGTCATGAAGCGGTAGAGCTTGCGAGACATCAAAAGCAAACGCTCCCGCTCTGCGACCGAACCCGGCTCCACCATGGCCAAATTCACAAAAATTCGGGGCAGGTAAAACAAGCCCGCAAACCAGCTGGCGATGAACACGATGTGAAGGGCTTTGATCCAGAGCATGGCTCAAGTGTAGTCAGAGATCGCCGGCGCCGGGGACTCAGGGCGAGCAGGCAAAAAAAACCCCCGGCCAGGGGCCGAGGGTGGGAAACCCGTCGGCGTTACCGCGTCCAGGCCCCGCTCAGGGAGGTAAAGCGGGGGGCAGCAAGCTGCCCAAGCGCAATTTATCAAATATCAAAACCGATAACAAGGTTGATTTTTGTCTTTAATGAAACTTTTGATGTTTATGACACACCCCCGCCTTGCTGGCGGCGGATTTGTAGCCTGAGCGACTGAACAGGCCCGCTGAACTTTGGCATGAGCGGTGACTTCAGGCACAATTTTCCGCATGAACTCTGTCGCCCCCTTCCCCGCCAACCGCCCACGCCGCTTGCGCCGTGATGAATTCACCCGCAACCTGGTGCGTGAGCACCGGGTCACAGCGCATGACCTGATCTACCCGGTCTTTGTGCTGGACGGCCAAAACCAGCGCCAGCAAGTGGCCTCGATGCCCGGCGTGGAGCGCTTGTCGCTCGACTTGCTGCTGCCGGTGGCCGAAGACTGCGTCAAGCTGGGCATCCCGGTCATGGCCCTGTTCCCGGTGATCGATGCCAGCCTGAAGGACCCCACGGGCAGCGAAGCCATGAACCCCAACGGCTTGGTGCCCCGTGTGGTGCGTGAGCTGAAAAAGCGCTTTCCCGAACTGGGCGTGATGACCGATGTGGCGCTCGACCCCTTCACCAGCCACGGCCAGGACGGCCTGCTGGACGAAACCGGCTATATCCTGAACGACGAAACCACGGCCGTGCTGGTGCAACAAGCCCTGACCCAAGCCGAGGCTGGCGTGGACATGGTGGCGCCCAGCGACATGATGGACGGCCGCATCGGCGCAATCCGCCAGGCGCTCGAGGCGCGTGGCCTGATCCACACCCGCATCATGGCCTACAGCGCCAAGTACGCCAGCGCGTTTTACGGCCCCTTCCGCGACGCGGTCGGCTCGGCCGGCAACCTGGGCAAGAGCAACAAAAAGGTCTACCAGATGGACCCCGGCAACACCGACGAAGCCCTGCGCGAAGTCGCCATGGACCTGGCCGAAGGCGCCGACATGGTCATGGTCAAACCCGGCATGCCGTACCTGGACATCGTGCGCCGCGTCAAAGACGAGTTCAAGGTGCCGACCTTCGCCTACCAGGTGTCGGGCGAATACGCCATGCTCAAGGCTGCCGCGCAAAACGGCTGGCTGGACCATGACCTGGTGATGATGGAAAGCCTGCTGGCCTTCAAGCGCGCAGGTGCAGATGGCGTGCTGACTTACTTTGCCCGCGACGCCGCACGCTGGATCGCCGCCCATTGAAAGACGCCCTCAGTCCTGCGGGCGTGCCCGGTTTGCGGGTGTTCGGTATCCAGGGCAGCCAAGTTCAGGCCTGGCCTTCGCAGGGCTCGGACATCACGCTGCCTCAGGCCTTGCCCGAGCAAGGCTTCCTCTGGCTTGCTTTTTCCCGCTCGCATTTTGAGGGTCATTTGCCCGCCATCCAGGCCTGCCTGCAGCAACTGACAGGCCAAAGCCTGGTGGACCTGCATGTCTCGGACTTGCTCAATGGCCAACTCCCTTCGCGCTACGACTTCACCTCGCACTATGACCTGCTGGTGTTTCGCCGATTGGCCCAGCAATCTGGAACACCCCCCCGGCACAACGAAACCAAAAGCCCACACACCATAGGCAAACGCCCCGGCCCGCCCATCCTTCAGCGCATCGACACCAGCCCAGTGGGTTTTGCGGTGTTTGATCGGGTGCTGCTGAGCGTGCACCCCGACGACTGCGCCGTGCGCGAAGCCTACGCCAGCCGCCTTTTGAGCGCGACGGGCGACAAAACCCCGAACAACGACCCGCGATCTGCTGGGGCTCGGGGCATCCCCTTGAGTTCTGCCGACATGATGCTGCGCATCGTGAGCCAAATGGTGGATGCCTATCTGGATTTGCGCCGCGAACTGAGCCGCCAATTGGACCATTGGCAAACCGAGTTGATTCAGCCCAAAACTCGGTTTCAGCGCTGGGACGCCTTGCTGCAAGCGCGCTTGGCATTGCACCAACTCGAAGACTTGTGCGATGACCAGCGCACCGCCATGCTCAACTGGAACGCCACTCTGGAAGACTGGGTGGTGAGCGATGACACGAACGCGCTGCGCGAACACGAGTTGCTCAAAGTGCGCTGCCGAGATGTGCTGGAGCACATTGAGCGGGTGGTGCAGCATGTGCGCCGACTGGAACACAACACCGAAACTGCTGTGCAAATGCACTTCAATGCTCAAGGCAACCGCACCAACGACATCATGCGCACCCTGACCGCGCTGACGGCCATCTTCTTGCCCTTGAACCTGATTGCCGGCATTTTTGGCATGAACTTCGAATTCATGCCCTGGTTGCACACCGCCAGCGCCTTCTGGTGGACGCTGGGCAGCATGGGGGCGATTGCCCTGCTCATGGGCCTGGTGTTCTGGCGCAAACGCTACCTGGCCCGAACGGGGAACTGATCGCGCTCAAGCCCCTTGGACGGGCGCCCCATGGGCCGGGCAGTTCAAGCCAGATGCTCTTTGAAAAAAGCCAAGGTGCGCTGGCGCGCCAATTGGGCCGAAGGTGCATGCCAAGAGCCGCGCTGGTCACAGTTGAAGCCATGGTGCGCGGCATACGTGTGAACAGCCACTTCGGGGTGCGCTTTCTGAAATGCCTGCACCGTGTCCATCGGTATCCAGTTGTCCTCTTCGGCAAAATGGGCCAGCACCGGGACGCGGGGCTCGCGGGCTGTTTCGGCCTCGGTGGTCACACCCCCGCCGTAATAAGGCACCGCGGCACTCAAGCCCGACAAAGTGCAGGCCGCACGCCAAGTCAGCAAACCGCCCCAGCAATAACCCACGATGCCCACCTTGCCGCCCGAGGCCTGGGCAGCATGGTCAATCGCCGCCTGAATGTCTTGCATCACACCCGGCGCAGGCAAGGCCTCTGCAGCGGTTTTGTAGCCAAAGCCTTCGCCCATGTCGGCATCGGTGTAACCCAGCTCCACCCCAGGTTTGACGCGGTGAAAGGTAGCCGGGGCCACGGCCAGATAACCCTCGGCTGCATAGCCGTCGGCCACGGCGCGGATGTGGCTGTTCACCCCAAAAATCTCCTGAATCACCACCACCGCCCCCTTGGGCGCACCGACAGGACGGGCCTCGTAAGCAGGCACCACGGCGCCATCTGCGGCTTGGAGTTCGATCATCTTTCCCATGCACATCTCCTGATTGGTCAAAAAAAACTCAACGGGCCAATGCGCGCTCGACAAATTCGAGTCGGTCTTGGCCCCAAAAAATCTCACCCTCGAGCACATAGCTGGGTGCGCCAAAAACGCCCGCATCGATGGCCGCCTGGGTGTAGCTTTCATAGCGCTCTTGCACAGCCTGGCTTTGCGACTGGGTCATCAAGCTGACGGGTAAATCTTGCTCTTGCAACAACTCGGCCAGCACTTTGTCATCGGCCATGTTGCGCTCTTGGGCCCAACAGGCGGTCAATATCGCGCCCGCAATTTTCATGGCCGCCAGTGGGCCTTGGGCCAGATCGGCGGCAATGATGAGGCGGGCCGAATCGTCGCCCCCCACGGGAAAGTACTTGGGCTTGAGGTTCAAAGGCACATTCAGATGCTGGCTAAACCGCTGCAACTCCACCAAACGGTAGGCCTGGCGCTGTGGCGCACGCTGGCCCAAGGGCAAACCACCCGATATCGGAAACACCTTGCCACCCAAGTCGATGGGCCTGACGCGCACCGTGGCCCCGGTGCGTTGCACGATGTCGGCCAAGCGCTGGTGGCCCAAATAAGCCCAGGGGCTTTGCGGGGCGAGGTAATAGTCCACTGTGCGACCCATGATGTT
>CANGZO010000108.1 GCA_947458305.1 Comamonadaceae bacterium | reverse complement strand
GCGTTTTGCCCAAGCGCGATCTTGAGCAGGTCGGCCACGGTGTTGGCGTTGAGCTTTTCCATGATGTTGGCGCGGTGTGCCTCCACGGTTTTGATGCTGATGCCCAGATCGTCGGCGATTTGTTTGTTCAGGCGTCCTGCGACGATGCGCTCGAGCACCTGGGCTTCGCGGCCTGTGAGTTTGGACAGCAGGGCATCGCGGCTGGCGGCTTGCTGGTATTCGGCAAACGAGTCGCGGGCTTCGTCCAACATGCGTTCCACCAAACCCAGCAGTTCTTCCTCTTTAAAAGGCTTCTGGATAAAGTCCATGGCGCCTTTTTTCATGGTGTTCACCGCCATGGGCACGTCGCCGTGGCCGGTGATGAAGACGATGGGCAAGGGGGAGCGGCGTTCGATCAAACGGTCTTGCAACTCCAAACCGGTCATGCCGCCCATGCGGATATCGGCAATCAAGCAAGCCACTTCGCGGGGGTCGTAGCGGCTGATGAACGACTCTGCGCTGTCAAAGCAACGCACCCGGTAGTCCTTGCCTTCCAGCAACCATTGCAAGGAATCACGCACCGCTTCGTCGTCATCGACAACGTAAACAGTGCCTTTTTTTGGTATCAAACTCATTCGGTTACCCCAGTGGGTTGTGATGTGGTTCATCAGTCTGCACCGGTATCCAAAAGGAGAAGCGGCAGCCTGTGACCTCGACGGCATTGTAGATGTTCTCAGCTTTGATCCTGCCTTGGTGCGATTCCACAATGCTTCGGCACAAATTCAGACCAATGCCCATGCCTTCGACTTTGGTCGAGAAAAAGGCTTCATAAACACGTTCGATCGACTCTGGTGGCAAGCCCGCGCCCGTGTCAGTGACCGAAAACTCCACCACCGCCTGCTGGTCTATGGTCTTGGGCAAGATGCGCAATTCAACCTGACGTTGCTCTGGTGGTCTGTTGGCGTTATCGATCGATTCGGCAGCGTTTTTCATCAAATTCACCAAAACTTGCTCGATCAGGATCGGGTCCACCCAAAGTTGGGGCAATCGGGCCGCGATGTGGTGGGTCAGGCGAATATGGCGCCTGCGCAGCTCAATTTCAGCCAATTCCAGCGATTCGCTGACCATGGCCGAGACGTCGGACAGGGCGCGGTTGGGCTCGCTGCGTTTGACGAAACTGCGAATGCGCAAAATGATTTGCCCAGCCCGTTGGGCTTGGTGGGCTGTTTTTTCCAAAGCCCAAAGCAGGTCTTCTTCCTTGACTTGTTTGGCCTGAATGCGAGAGATCATGCCGCTGCAGTAGTTGCTGATGGCAGTCAAGGGTTGGTTCAGCTCATGCGCCACGCTGGACGCCATTTCGCCCATGGTGATCAAGCTGCTGGCGGTTTGGGCCCTTTCGGCTTGTTGGGCGGCCAGTTCTTCGGCTTGGCGGCGGGGGGTGATGTCGCTGGCAATCACCATTTGGGCCAAACGGCCATCTGCCCAGTTGATGTAACGGGACCGGACTTCCAGCCATTTGCCCAGCTCAGGCACGAAGATTTCTGCGTTTTCCGATCCGGCGGCGGGCAGCCCCACGGTGGGCAAGCCAGCCATGTCGTCGACATCTTCGGATGCCCTTTCTCCACTGTAAGCACCGGCTTGCTGGACCAATCGCAGGTGCCCCCCAGTGTCTTGGCCAAACCATAAACGGTAAAGTTTGTTGGCAAACAGCAGCTCTTCGCTGCCCAAGGGTGCTACCGACACCGAGGCGTCGAGCGCCTCCAGCACGATGGTGAAGCGCTCGTGAGAGCTGGCCAGTTGTTCTCGGATGCGGTTGGGCTCGGTGATGTCGGTCATCGACGTCATCCAGCCGGTTTGTTTGCCTGTGGCGTCAATCAAGGGGGACACGTACATGCGGGCTTCAAACAACTGGCCGTTTTTGCGTTTCACCCTGACCTGAAATCCTCCGGCCGAATGCTGTCCGCTGATTTCTTCCTCCAAACGCCGCATCAACAGTTCACGGTCTTGCTCAGGCCAGTATGGAAAGGGCGCAACCGCGCCCACCAAGTCGGACTCACTCCACCCCGTCATGTGGCAAAAACCCGGGTTCACATAGGTGATGCGACCGCGCAAATCCAGCGCCCGCATGCCCGTCAGCATGGAATTTTCCATGGCGCGGCGAAAGTTGGTCTCAGCCACCAAGGCTTTTTGAGCCTGTAATCGTCTGCGGGTGTGTCGCCAGTTGGCGATCAGCATCCAGGCGGTCATGGCGCTCAAAACACTGACCAGCCAAAACAGACCGCTGCCCACCAAGCCTTGCGAGGTCCGCCATGTTTGGGCGCGCAACACCAAGTCGTTGCCAACGGGGGAGACCGGGATTTCAAAATCGTTGTGGGGCTTGTCGCTGCCCGGCAACAAAGACCATAAAACCGCCCGTGAACCAATGGATTGACCGGCCAACAAGCGTCCTTTACCGTCTTGCAGGGCGACAGCGTATTTGGCCAAAACCTCGGTGGGGATGCCATACCGCAGCAGCCCTTCCATGCTGTACTGCGCCATGATGACCCCATTGAAACGACCTTGGTCGTTGCTCAAGGGTGAATGCAGCTGCAACACGTTCATGGGCGAGTCACGGTCGGCATCGACGGTGATTTGCCCATATATGGGCTGCATCAGGTCCCTGGCCAAACTGAACAGACTCTCTGCTTCGCCTGTCTTCAATGTGCTGCCCACACGCAGCTGTTGGCCTGATGAAATGCTGGAGATACTTTGGTTGGCCACGATCCGCCGCCGGTCATCGATCCATGTGATCGTCAAAAATTCCGGGTACTGCTGGACCAATGACTCGGCGCGGATCATGAACTGGTCGTAACGAATCTCACGGTTGGACACATCCCTGGCCAGACGCATCACCTGTTCTTGCCGCTCCAGCAAGCGAAGCCTCAGGCGTTGCTGAGCGTATTCCACATCTCGCTTAATGGCTTCCTGTTCCCGTTCGACTTCTTCAACCCGCAAATACCAAAATGCACTGGCAATGGCGGCCAAAAACAACACCACCGCGGCGACAGGAGCCAAGTTGGCAAAACGGTCTTGCCGGTTGGGCGATTGCCGACGCCACCAAGACAACCACCAGGTCCAAGGGCTCACTTTTTTCACAACCGATGTGGTTTTGTTCAATTCCATCACCCGAGTTTAGAGGACTGACATGACCTAACTATGTTGCTGAGTGTCTCCCTTTTCTCTAAAATTTCACGATACAAAACATGCCAGCATAATTTGAAATAAATTGAAAAATATGGGAAAATTCGCGCCAGTTCAAAGACCATGACTTACAGGAGACAAATATGACAGCGGCAACACCCCAGCAACCGGTGCAAGACCTAGACAGCCAAGAAACCCGTGAGTGGATGGACGCTTTGTCCGCTGTGATCGAAAAAGCGGGCCCTGAGCGCGCGCACTTTTTGCTTGAAGGCCTGCTGGAAGAAGCCCGCCAACACAGCATCGATTTACCTTTTTCGGCCACGACGGGTTACGTCAACACCATTGAGCCCACCGAAGAAGCCCGTTGCCCCGGCAACATCGAGATCGAAGAGCGCCTGCGCGCCTACATGCGCTGGAACGCCATGGCCATGGTGGTCAAAGCCAACCGCCACAACCCCGCTGACGGCGGCGATTTGGGCGGTCACATCGGCTCGTTTGCTTCGCTTGCCCACATGTTCGGTGCTGGTTTCAACCATTTCTGGCACGCCGAGAACGAAAACCACGGCGGGGACTGCCTCTACATCCAGGGCCATGTTTCGCCCGGTGTCTATGCCCGTGCCTACCTGGAAGGCCGACTGACCGAAGAGCAGTTGCTCAACTTCCGCCAGGAAGTGGACGGCAAAGGTCTGTCCAGCTACCCACACCCCAAGCTGATGCCCGAGTTTTGGCAGTTCCCTACGGTGTCCATGGGCTTGGGTCCATTGATGGCGATCTACCAAGCTCGCTTTTTGAAATACCTGCACGCCCGTGGCATTGCCAACACCGAAAACCGCAAGGTCTGGGTGTTCTGCGGGGACGGCGAAATGGACGAAGTCGAATCGCTGGGCGCCATCGGCTTGGCTGCCCGCGAGAACCTGGACAACCTGATTTTTGTCGTCAACTGCAATTTGCAGCGCCTGGACGGCCCTGTGCGCGGCAACGGCAAGATCGTGCAAGAACTCGAAGGCGAGTTCCGTGGTTCCGGCTGGAACGTGATCAAGCTGCTCTGGGGGAGCGAGTGGGACAGCCTGCTGGCCCGCGACAAAGACGGCGCTTTGCGCAAGCTGATGATGGAAACCTTGGATGGCGACTACCAAGCCTTCAAGGCCAATGATGGCGCTTATGTTCGCAAGCATTTCTTTGGTCGCGACCCGCGCACGCTGGAAATGGTGGCGCACCTGTCGGACAACGACATCTGGAACCTCAAGCGCGGTGGCCATGACCCCCAAAAGGTCTACGCTGCTTACCACCAGGCGGTGAACACCAAAGGCCAACCCACCGTGTTGCTGATCAAGACCGTCAAAGGTTTTGGCATGGGCAAAGCGGGCGAGGGCAAGAACACCGTCCACCAGACCAAGAAGCTCACGGACGAAGACATCAAGTACATGCGCGACCGCTTCAACATCCCGATCCCGGACAGCGAGTTGGCGAATATTCCTTTTTACAAGCCTGCAGAAGACACGCCCGAGATGCGTTATTTGCACGAGCGCCGCCAAGCCCTGGGTGGTTACTTGCCCAAGCGACGCGCCAAGGCCGAAGAGAGTTTCACCGTGCCTTCGCTTGACACCTTTAAAGCCGTGATGGAGCCCACCGCCGAAGGCCGTGAAATTTCCACCACCCAAGCCTATGTGCGCTTTTTGACCCAGTTGCTGCGCGACCAAGCCTTGGGCCCCCGCGTGGTTCCCATTTTGGTGGACGAAGCCCGCACCTTCGGTATGGAGGGCTTGTTCCGCCAGATCGGTATTTACAACCCCGCAGGCCAGCAGTACACCCCGGTCGACAAAGACCAGGTCATGTACTACAAGGAAGACAAGGCCGGTCAGATCCTGCAAGAAGGCATCAACGAAGCTGGTGGCATGTCGAGCTGGATCGCTGCGGCCACCAGCTACAGCACCAGCAACCGGATCATGGTGCCGTTCTACGTTTACTACTCGATGTTCGGCTTCCAGCGCATTGGCGACTTGGCCTGGGCGGCGGGCGACATGCAAGCACGTGGCTTCTTGCTGGGCGGCACCTCGGGCCGCACCACTTTGAACGGCGAAGGCCTGCAGCACGAAGACGGTCACAGCCACATCATGGCCAACACCATCCCGAATTGCGTGTCGTATGACCCCACCTTCGCACACGAAGTCGGCGTCATCCTGCATCATGGCTTGAAGCGCATGGTCGAGAAGCAAGACAACGTGTTTTATTACATTACCCTGTTGAACGAAAACTACGCCATGCCTGGCCTCACACCCGGCACCGAAGAGCAAATTATCAAGGGCATGTATTTGTGCAAGCCAGGTGCTGCGGGTGACAAGCGCGTTCAGCTGTTGGGCTCGGGCACCATCTTGCGCGAATCCATTGCCGCGCAAACCTTGCTGGCCACGGATTGGGGCATTCAAGCGGACGTGTGGAGCTGCCCCAGCTTCAACGAACTGACCCGCGACGGACAGGACGCCGAGCGCCACAACATGCTGCACCCCATGGAAACACCGCGTGTGTCGTTCGTGGGTCAACAGCTGGCCAAGCACAGTGGCCCCGTGGTCGCATCCACCGACTACATGAAGGCCTATGCCGAGCAGATCCGTCCTTTCATTCCTAAAGGCCGCACCTACAAGGTCCTGGGTACCGATGGTTTTGGCCGCTCTGACTTCCGCAGCAAGCTGCGCGAGCACTTCGAGGTCAACCGCCACTATATTGTGGTCGCCGCGCTCAAGGCCTTGAGCGAAGACGGTGCTGTGCCCGTCAGTCAGGTGGCTGAGGCGATCAAAAAATACGGCATCAACACCGACAAGATCAACCCCTTGTACGCATAAAAACTGGAGACGAACATGGCATTGGTAGAAGTTCAAGTCCCGGACATCGGGGATTTCGATGAAGTGACCGTCATTGAGTTGATGGTCAAAGTGGGCGATACCGTGAAAGCCGAGCAGTCGCTGATCACCGTTGAGTCTGACAAAGCCTCGATGGAAATCCCGTCGAGCACCGCGGGCGTCGTCAAGGAATTGCGCGTCGCTTTAGGCGACAAGATCAAGCAAGGCTCTATCGTGTTGGTGGTCGAAGCTGTTGGCGCGGCTGCTGCGCCAGCTGTTGCAACGGCTGCCGCTGTGTCCGCACCAGCGCCTGCTTCTGCGCCTGTTGCCGCTGCCCCCGTGGCTGTTGCAGCTGCTGCGGCCTCTGCTGCATCCGGCCCCGTTCAAGTGCATGTGCCTGACATCGGCGACTTCAAAGACGTGGCCGTCATTGAGGTCATGGTCAAGCCCGGCGACACCATCAAGGTTGAGCAATCGCTGATCACCGTCGAATCCGACAAGGCCTCGATGGAAATCCCGTCCTCACACGCGGGCGTGCTCAAAGAGCTCAAAGTCAAAGTGGGCGACACGGTCAACATCGGTGACCTGCTGGCCATTTTGGAAGGCACCGTGGCTGCTGCTGCGCCTGTGGCGGTTGTTGCAGCCCCTGCAGCTTCTGCGGCTGTGGCTTCGGCTCCGACGGCTGCGTCAACCCCTGTGGCGGCAGCTGCCGCTGCGGTGGCAGCACCAGCGCACGCCCCTGGCGGCACCACGGTGGGCTTGCCCCATGCGTCACCATCGGTGCGCAAGTTCGCCCGCGAGCTGGGTGTGCCGCTCGCAGAAGTCAAGGGCTCGGGCCTCAAAGGCCGGATCACCGAGGCCGACGTGCAAGCCTTCACCCAGGCTGTCATGTCGGGTGCTGCACAAACCAAGGCGCAAGCCGCCAAGGCGCCTGCATCTTCGGGTGGCGATGGCGCAGCTTTGGGCCTGATCCCTTGGCCCAAGGTGGACTTTGCCAAGTTCGGTCCGATCGAGCGCAAAGAGATGGGCCGCATCAAGAAGATCAGCGGTGCGAATTTGCTGCGCAACGCCATCATGATTCCGGCCGTCACCAACCACGACGACGCCGACATCACCGACCTCGAAGCCTTCCGTGTCTCGACCAACAAAGAGAACGAAAAGTCGGGCGTCAAAGTCACGATGCTGGCGTTCTTGATCAAGGCCTGTGTGGCCGCGCTCAAGAAGTATCCCGAGTTCAACAGCTCTCTGGACGGCGATGCGCTGGTTTACAAAAACTACTGGCACATCGGCTTTGCCGCTGACACGCCCAATGGTTTGATGGTCCCGGTTATTCGCGATTGCGACAAAAAAGGCGTGCTTCAAATCAGCCAAGAAATGGGCGAGCTGGCCAAGAAAGCGCGAGAAGGCAAACTCGGCCCCGCTGAAATGACGGGTGCCACTTTCACCATCTCTAGCCTCGGCGGCATTGGTGGCAAGTACTTCACGCCCATCATCAACGCGCCCGAAGTGGCCATCTTGGGTGTGTGCAAGAGCACCATGGAACCCGTGTGGGACGGCAAGCAGTTTGTGCCCCGCCTGATGCTGCCTTTGTCTTTGACATGGGACCACCGCGTCATCGACGGCGCCGCAGCGGCACGCTTCAACGCGTTCCTGGGTCAAATCCTCAGCGACTTCCGTCGCGTGTTGCTCTAAGGACAGACCATGGCACTGATTGATATTCAAGTCCCTGACATTGG
>CANGZO010000107.1 GCA_947458305.1 Comamonadaceae bacterium | reverse complement strand
ATCATCTCGGACGCAAACAAGATGTTCTTGACCGGGATGACCTTGGTCAGCAGGTCGATGCCCGGCTGGTGGTACACGCAGGTGTCAAAGAAGATGTTGTTGAGCAAGTGCTCGGTCAGCAAAGGCTTTTTGAGTTCTTGCGCCAAGCCACGGAAACGGCCCCAGTGGTAAGGCACCGCGCCGCCGCCGTGCGGGATCAAGAACTTCAAGGTCGGGAAATCTTTGAACAAGTCTGAAGTCAGGCACTGCATGAAGGCGGTGGTGTCGGCATTCAGGTAGTGCGCGCCGGTGGTGTGAAAGCAGCTGTTGCAGCTGGTGCTCACATGGATCATGGCGGGGATGTCGTACTCGACCATCTTTTCGTAAATCGGGTACCAGGCCTTGTCAGACAAGGGTGGCGATGTCCAGTGGCCGCCCGAGGGATCGGGGTTGAGGTTGATGCCGACGTTGCCGTATTGCTCGACGCACTTGACCAATTCAGGGATGCAAGTGGCCGGGTCCACACCGGGCGACTGGGGCAGCATGGCCGCAGGCACGAAGTGGTCGGGGAAGAGTTGACTCACGCGGTAGCACAGCTCGTTGCAAATCGCGGCCCAGGTGGACGACACATTGAAGTCGCCAATGTGGTGCGCCATGAAGCTGGCGCGGGGGCTGAAGATGGTGATGTCCGAGCCGCGCTCTTTCATCTTGGCCAGCTGGTTGGTCTCGATGCTCTCGCGCAGTTCGTCGTCGCTGATTTTCAGCTCCGAGACTTTGGGCATGGACGCAGGATCTTTGATGCCCGCAATTTGCTTGTTGCGCCACTCTTCCAGCGCCTTGGGGGCGGTGGTGTAGTGGCCGTGCACGTCGATGATCAAGGGGGTCTTTTGGCTCATGGGCAGTCCTGATGGGGCAAAGGGTTGGTGCAGATTGTGCAGGCTCACCCCGCCAACGCCCAGCCCCCGGCACATCTACCAGCTAGAACAAATAGGCATAACCAAGACTTGGGTATGACAAAATCAGCCCAACCGAAAGCCCCCCTCCCCAGATCCTCATGGACCTCAAACAGCTCGAATACTTTGTGCGCGTGGCAGAACTGGGCAGCTTCACCCGGGCGGCTCAGGCCCTGAACATCGCCCAGCCCGCGCTCAGCCGCCAGGTGCGCCTGCTCGAAGTCGAGTTGCGGCAAAACCTGCTGGTGCGCAATGGGCGCGGCGCCACCCCCACCCAGGCCGGGCTGCTTTTGCTGGAGCACGGCCGGGGCATCTTGCACCAGGTGGAGCGGGCTCGAGAAGAGCTGGGCCGGGTGCGCACGGGCCTGACGGGCCGCGTGGCTTTGGGCCTGCCGCCCAGCGTGGCGCGGGTGCTGACGGTGCCACTCACCCGGGCTTTTCGCGCCAAGATGCCCGAGGCCCAGTTGTCCATCAGCGAAGGCCTGTCGAGTGCCATGCAGGAAAACCTGCAAAACGGCCGCCTGGACATCGCCGTGCTCTACAACCCCAGTCCCATGCCAGGCATTGAGCACACCCCGCTGGTGCAAGAAGAATTGCTGCTGGTGCAAGCGCGACCCCCGGGCCTGCAAGAAGACCCGCCACCGCCCGCCATCAGCCTCAAAGAAGTCGCCGCCCTGCCTTTGGTCATCCCCACCCGTCCCAACGCGATCCGCATGCATGTCGAATCAGAAATGGCGGCCATCGGCTCACGCCCCACCATTGCGTTGGAGATCGACGGTGTCAGCGCCATCCTCGACCTGGTGGCCGACGGCGCGGGCTGCGCCATCTTGCCGCGCAACGCGGTCATGCGCTCGGTGCGGCCTTCGGCGTTTTCAGTTCGCCCCTTGAAGCAACCGGCCTTGCACATCCAGTTGACCACCGCCATCAGCGCACAACGCCCCAGCACCTTGACGCAACAAGCGGCCTTGACCTTGCTGACCGAGCTGGCCGTGCAATGGCTCAGCCCCCCATAAGACAGCTGGGCACATGACGCGCTGAAACCCGTCCACGCTCACACAGGCTGCAACTGCAAGACCCACAGCAAGGCACTGAGGCTGAAGAAAGACAGCACCGTGGTCACCAGCAGGGCTGCTGCACTGACCGTCCCATGGCCATGTCGCTGACTGAGGATGGTGTAGATGCCCAGCATGGGCATGGCGCCCGTGAGCACGGCCGCCGCCCGCAGCGCGGGATCATCGATGGGCACCCACCACAACGTGACCAACCAAATGGCCAAGGGGTGCAACACCAGTTTGCCCACAGCGATCGGCAACACCGTCGACTGCAGCCCTTTGGACTGCAGGGCGACCAAAGAGCCACCAATCACAAACAAGGACAGCACCGCACTGGCTTGCGCAAACAAGTCGATGGTGCGTCCCAAAGGTGCCGGCAAGCGCAGCCCGAAAAACGCGAACAGGAAGCCCAAAAGGATGCCGATGATCATGGGATTTTTCAGCAAGTTCTGCAGCGTTTGGCGGAGCACGGCTTTCCAGCGCCCAGGGGCTGCGCCTTCCGAATCGGCAATCGCCAGCAACAAAGGAATGAGCAACAGGTTTTCCACCACCATGTTGAGTGCCAAGGCCACCCCCGCCACCGGCCCCAATGACAGCAAGATGATGGGGTAGCCCACAAAACCACTGTTGGGGCAAGACATGCCCATGGCCATCATGCTGCTGTAGCTGAGGCTTCGGCCCTGGATTTGACGCGCCCAAAACAGCCCGGCAGCCAGCACCATCAAGGACCCTATGGCGTTGGCCAGCAGGTAGTTGTAGTTGAGGATGTCTTCCACCGGGCGTTGGGACAAGGCATTGAACAAGAGCGCAGGCAGGGCCAAATTCAGGGTGAATTTGCCCAGCACCTGAAGATCGGTCTTGGCAAACAAACCCTGCCGTGTGCAGACATAGCCCAGCGCAATCACCAAATAAATGGGGACTGTGATGCCCAGGATGTCCAGCAAGGCCGTCATCGACCCGAGCTTTCAGACGCCATGCCCATCAAGCACTCACAAGTCCAGCACCAAGCGCGCTGTTTGGCTGCGGGAACAACACACCATGATGGCATCGCCCTTGGCCTGTTCTTCCGGTGTGAGGTACATGTCCCAGTGGTCGGGCGTGCCCGCCACCACCTTCGTCAGGCAAGTGCCGCAAATGCCTTCGGAACAAGAAAACGGCACGTCGTGACCCGCGTCTTGCAGCACCTTCAAAATCGACTGGTCTTTGCTGACTGGCAGGGTCTGGCCGCTTTTTTGCAACTGCACTTCAAACGTGCCATCGGCAGCGATCGGGGTCTGGCTCAAATCTGGGGCGCTCATGCGGTCACTCCTGTGTTGTTTTCTTCGGCCAGCAAGCGCTCGATGATGCGGCGCGACTGCACACCGCCCGAATCGATGTTGAGCATCAGCAGTTTGCGCTCAGGCCACTGACTGATGTTGGCTTGTTGCAATTGCAGCATCTGCATGTCTTCGTTGAAGATGCCGCCCTGCCCCGCACGGATCTTGTCGGTCAGCTCAGCATCGTGCGGCTTGAACTGGCGCGCCATGCCCCAGTGGTACCAATGCGAGGTTTCGGTCTCGGGCGTGATGAAGTCCACCACCACGCTGTAGGCCTTGTGCTCGGGCGCAGCGTCAAAGCCGCCTTTGCCTGCCAGGGCCACCCCCACGTCGATCATGATGTGGGTCGGTGGCGTGAAGCGGCAAATTTGCCAGCGGTCAACCTTGGCCTGCGGATCCAGCCCGTTGGCGCTCATGGCCATTTGCCAAAACGGCGGGGCCTGAATGCCTTGCATGTGGCGCTGCAAGATGACATGGTCACCCTCCACCTTGGTTTCGCACGGCGTCTCGTCGATCTCGGGCTGGCCAATGCTGTTGGCGTGCACATAGGTCTCGTGGGTCAGGTCCATCAGGTTGTCGATCATCAGGCGGTAATCGGCCTTGACGTGGTACAGCCCGCCGCCATAGGCCCATGCCGGGTTGTCAAAAAACTCGAACACCGGCATCTTTGATTCATCGGCCTTGGAGGGTTCGCCGGGCCAGACCCAGACAAAGCCATACCGCTGGGTCACGGCATAAGCCTTGATGGCTGGAAAACCCCGCACGCGCTGACCGGGCATGTGCACGGTTTTGCCTTCGCAGCCCATCTCCAGGCCGTGGTAGCCGCACACCAGCTTGCCGTCGCACACTTTGCCCAGCGACAAAGGTGCGCCGCGGTGGGGGCAAAAATCTTCTACCGCGGCGACTCGGCCGTCCGGGCCTTTGAAGAAAACCATTTTTTCGTTGCAAATGGTGCGCCCCAAAGGTTGGACGCCCTTGGCCTCGAGTTCGGCCTCGGTGCAGGCCACGTACCAGGTGTTTTTGATGAACATGCTTTACCCCTTTTGACGAATGAGTTGAACACCAGGCGTGGCCGAGTGCTGTGGATGCTGCAGCGCCAGGCTCAGGTGCTGGCGAGCGATGCGCGAGTGCTCCCGCACCAAAGCTTCGGCGCGCCCTGCCTCGCGCTGGACAATGGCTTGCAGCACTTGACGGTGCTGGTGCTGGGCCACCACCAAAGTGTCGCGAACACCCGGCTTGTGGGCCTGCACGCCCACAAAACCGGAGGGCGAGGCAAACGGCCAGCTGCAAGCCCGTTCGATTTCGCGCGCCAACACACTGCTGTCGGCCATGGCTGACAGCAACTGGTGAAATTGCGCGTTCAGGCGCACATAGCCCGAAAAAGCCTCGTCGTCCAAGCCATCTTGTCGCAAAATTTGGTCGATTTGGTCCAAGCAGTCGCCCGCTTCGCTGAGCAAAGCGGGGTCTGCACCGCGCTCTGCCGCCAAGCGCGCCGCCAGCCCTTCCAGCGTGCCGCGCAGCTCGATGGTGTCGGATACCTCACGCTCCGAAAAAGTGCGCACGGCATAGCCTCCGTGGGGCAGGGCCAAAAGCAAACCTTCTTGCCCCAGACGCATCAAAGCCGCCCGAATCGGTGTGCGCGACATGCCCAAGCGTTCAACCATCGCCAACTCGGTGATGCGTGTGCCCGCCGACAAAGCGCCCGCCAAAATCAGCTCGCGCAGGCGCTGCTGGGCCTTCACGGCTTGCGAGCTGCCTTCTTCAGCACCAGGGCTGGTCTCAGGCTTGTTGGCGGAGGTGGGCATGCAGATCCAAAAACCAGATAAAACGGTTGAAAAGCCCACAATGTATACATAAAAACCTAAAAACCCAGTTTACGAACAGATAAACCATGAAAAACAAGCAACTTTGTATCCAATAAACCCCAAATGCTGTCAGAAGGCGTAGACAAAAAGCCGTATCAATGCCGCATCAAAGCCGCATGAAAGCGGCAAAGGTGCCCCAAAACAGGGCTTGGGGCAGTGACAATCGGTTCATCAAGGAGTAGGCCGACATGAATTTGCAATTGCTGGACTTTGACTGCAGCGACGACGCCGATGGCGTGGTCTGTTGGGATGCGCTGGCCCAACCCGATCCTGCTTTCAACCCGGCCTTGCTGCATGAGGTGGTTCAGGTGTTGGTCTGGGCGCACGCCTTTGACACCCAAGGCCCAGGCCCCCTGGAAAATGGCGCCAACTGGGACTTTGACCTGCAGATCACCTTGCTGCCCCAAGGCCAAGCACCGCAGGTGGTGGCTCCCCGCTTTGTGCCCAGCACCGGCCAGCTGAGCCTGGTGCCTGCGCCCCAAGCCGACCAACACATGTCGCTCAGCCTGACCCTGAGCGGCACGCCAGCTTTTGTCCAAGCATTTTGCGAACAGTTTGATCTGGCATGAACACTGACGGGCCTCAGCACAACCCCGCTGGCGCCACGGCGCCGGTGAGCTTCCGACAGGCTTTGAAGTTTTGGTTTTGGCTGGGCTGCATCAGTTTCGGCGGTCCCGCCGCACAAATCGCCTTGATGCACGAAGAATTGGTGGTGCGCCGCCGCTGGATTTCGGAAAAACGCTACCTGCACGCATTGCAATACTGCATGTTGCTGCCCGGTCCTGAGGCGCAGCAACTGGCCACCTACACCGGCTGGTTGATGCACGGCACGCGCGGTGGTATCGCCGCAGGCGCCTTGTTTGTGCTGCCCTCTTTGGTGTTGTTGGTGCTGCTGAGCTGGGCCTACACCGCTTGGGGCAGTCACCCTTGGGGTCAAGCCTTGCTGTGGGGCCTCAAGCCTGCGGTGACTGCATTGGTTTTGCACGCGGCCTACCGCTTGGGACTGCGCACCTTGAAAGAGCGCTGGTTGTGGGTGGTGGCAACCTTGTCTTTGCTGGGCATGCTGTGGGGCCTGCCCTTTCCCTGGATCATCTTGACTGCGGCAGCGGTTGGGTTTTACATGACGCGATCGGGTGAGCCGATGTTGTCAAGGACTGCGCTGTCGAGCGCGCAGGTCGCCCAAACGCCTCCCACCGCACCCCAGCCAGACCCCGACAGCCGCCTTGCTTGGCTGAACGACGACACGCCGCCACCTGCACACACCCGCTACAGCCCCCAGGGTTTGCTACGGGCATTGGGCTTGGGGCTGGGTTTGTGGGCCCTGAGCCTGGGCCTGCTGGCCCTGCTGTTGGGACTGGGTCACACCCTGACGCAAATGGGCGGATTTTTCACGCAAGCGGCCTTGCTGACCTTTGGCGGTGCTTACGCGGTTTTGCCTTATGTGACCCAAGCGGCTGTGGACCACTATGGCTGGCTGACAGCGGCACAAATGATGGATGGCCTGGCCTTGGGCGAGAGCACACCCGGGCCTTTGATCATGGTGGTGGCGTTTGTGGGCTTTTTGGGCGGCTACAGCCAGGCCCTGCTGGGTCACCCGGTCTTAGGAGGTGTGGTGGCGGCCTGCGTGGTGACATGGTTCACTTTTTTACCCTCCTTTGTTTTTATTTTGGCAGGCGGCCCACTGGTCGAATCGACCCGCCAAATGCCCTCGTTGGCAGGGCCGCTGCAAGGCATCATGGCCGCTGTGATCGGTGTGATCGTGCACTTGGCGGGCGTGTTTGCCCGGCAAACCTGGTTGCCCGGCGGCTGGCACATGCTGCCCGATCTGGCAGCAGTGGCGCTCACGGTCTTGGCCACATGGCTGCTGATCAAACAGTCACTGGGCATTGTCCAGCTGCTGGCCCTTTGCACAGCCATCGGTCTGGGGTGGCAACTGCTGGTCTAAACAGCAGTGACCACCCTCGACCTAGAACCCTCTCATTTTTTGGGATACAGGTCTGGGTACATGTCTCTGAGCATGCAACCGCTGTCGTCACTGGCAGGAAGGTTGCCCGTGCGGCGCGCTTCTTCCAACTCAGCCCGCACTTGCTCACGTGTTTTGCATGCCACTGCGGGCTTGGGTGGGTAGGCAGAAGGGTTGATCTCATTGAGCATACAACCACTCTCATCGTTGGCCAGGATATTGCCCGTGCGCTGTGCTTCGGCCAGTTCGGCCCGCACCTGTTCGCGTGTTTTGCAAGGCTCCACGGTTTTGGCCGGATAGGCAGAAGGGTTGACCTCATTGAGCATGCGCCCAGAGTCATCGTTGGCCGGAAGATTACCCGTACGAATGGCGTCCATCAGTTCAATGCGCACTTGCTCGCGCGTTTTAGGGCCGCTCGTATTTTGCGACCAGGCCTGGGTGGCACACACCGCCAAGACTCCGAAAGCCAAGGCATGGATAGAAAAATGTCGCATAAAAAATCCTTTCAATGGAAAAAAACGCCTGCCATGGCCACGGCATAGAAAAGATCGATTGACCCGCGAAGCCACGACGGTTTGGATTAAAAAAGATCGATGCCGAACCGTCTGTGCGTT
>CANGZO010000106.1 GCA_947458305.1 Comamonadaceae bacterium | reverse complement strand
CCCGACTTCTTGGCGGTCAACCCCAATGCCAAGGTGCCCGCCATCACCGATGGCGACACCACCGTGTTCGACAGCAACGCCATCTTGTTGTACTTGGCCGATCGCGAACAAAAGTTCATACCCAGCGTGACCCAAGCCAAAGAACGCGGCGCAGCCCTGTCGTGGTTGATGTTCATCGCCAGTGGTATTGGGCCGTTTTCGGGGCAATCGGTGCACTTTAGGCATGCGGCGCCCGAGCCCAAAGATTACGCTTTGAACCGCTACGACTTTGAGGCCCACCGCCATTGGAGCGTGCTGGAGAAACACCTGAGCCAGCACACTTACATGCTGGGCGAACACTACAGCATCGTGGACATGGCCCTGTGGGGCTGGGCGCGCCTGCTGCCCTATGTGTTGGGCACGGGTGATGCCACCTGGACCCAATACCCCCACATCAAACGCCTGCTCGATCTGGTCAACGCCCGTCCAGCAGCACAACGCGCCGAAGCTTTCAAGGCGAAATACACCTTCAAGACCGAGATGGACGCAGACGCCAAAAAGTTCATGTTTCCGCAAAATGAACGTTTGAACCGTTCATAAAATACCTGCATGAATTTAACGGGCGGATGGCATTGGCATGTGCGGGCGTGGCGGTCTCAGTCACGCTGGGCACCTGCCTCCTCGCAGATCGCCGATTGGCTGATGGCGCAAGCGATGCCCCGCCAACCATTGGTGCTGATCGGTGCCAGTGCGGGCTGGATGTTGCCCACGGCTTGGTTGGCGCAATTTGAAGAGATCCACGCCTGGGACATCGACCCTTGGGCCCAACCGCTTTTTTATGCAAGGCATGGCCGGCACCTGAAACGCCAAGGCAAGGCGTTGCACCTGCACACCGGCGACGGATTGGCCCTCTTGCCCGAACTGGTGCGCCGCATGCCCGATGCTTTTTTCTGGTTTGACAATGTGCTGGGGCAATTGCGCTTCACGGGCTTGCCTTTGAAAGAGACCACCCGCCGATTGGGCCAAATACAGCATCAAATGAAGAGGGTGGCCTGGGGCAGTTTGCACGACCGCATGTCAGGCCCTCGTTTGCCTGACCACCCTTGGCCGCAGTCAAAGGCAGCTCTGGCAGGATGGGCCATGGAATCCAGCCAGGGCCAAGATTGGCTGCGCAGCACGGGGGCTGTGAGCCCTTGGCTCGACCACCTGACGGAGCAGGTCCTGCCACAGGGCACACCCGTGCAATACACCGCCTGGCATTTCAAACCGGGCTACGCACATTGGCTTGAAATGGGTTGGTGTCCGCCAACCCTTTGATGTCGGCCTGAGCGCCGGTCACTTCAAGCTGGGGAGACCCTGCTCGAAGCTTTGCCCGAGCGCCAACAGTTGCGGCGTTTCAATGACCGCGTTCAGGCCATCGAAGTCCAGCATTTTTTCTTGCCAAGGCCGCGTGGTTTGGTGCGTGTGCAGGCTCGCGTAATAGCCTTGCAGCGTGTGCAGCACCGCACGCGCCGTGCCGCCGGGGAAGATCACGATCTTGAAGCCCCGCTCGCCCAACTCGGCCGCGCTTTGCACGGGGGTCTTACCGCCCTCCACCATATTGGCCAGCAGGGGCACCCGCTTGGCAAACTGCGCGCAGGCGCGGTTCATCTGCTCGTCCGAACGCAGGGCTTCGATGAACAAGGCATCGACACCGCACTCCAGATAGCGCTCGGCGCGCTCCAGTGCGGCATCCAAGCCTTCCACGGCGACCGCATCGGTGCGCGCCAGGATCAAGGTGTTTTTGTCGTGTCGCGCGTCCAGCGCCGCACACAGCTTGCCCTGCATCTCGGCCACGGGCACCACACCCTTGCCGTCCAAATGGCCGCAGCGTTTGGGGAAGGTCTGGTCTTCGATCTGGATCATCGCGGCCCCGGCGCGCTCAAAGTCGCGCACCGTGCGCTGCGTGTTGAGCGCATTGCCAAAGCCAGTGTCCGCGTCCACGATCACGGGAATGTTCACCCGGTCGGTGATGTGGGCCAAGGTCTGTGCCACTTCGGTGGCGGTGGTCAGGCCAATGTCGGAGCGTCCCAGGCGGGTGTAAGCGATGGATGCACCCGACAAGTACACAGCTTCAAAACCGGCTTGCTGCGCGACCAGCGCGGTGAGTGCGTCATACACACCGGGGGCGAGCAAGGCCTGGTCTTGTTGCAGGCGCTGGGCCAAATTGTGCGGCTGACTCATGGCGTGTCTTTCAAAAGTTGTTGTGAGGTATGCGCTGCAATGTGGCCGCCCGCGATGGCACTGAGCAAGCCATTGCCCGACAAGTAGCCCCACACCGCCTGCCCCGACACGCCCCGCGCTGCGCCGCCTGCGGCCAGCAAATTGGGCAAAGGCGTGCCGTCCTGGCGCAACACGCGGGCTTGCGCGTCGATGTCCAAACCGCCTTGGGTGTGGAACAAAGCGCCCGTGACTTTGATGGCGTGAAACGGGGCTTGCAAGGCGCGTTTGAACGTGCGGCCCGTGGCCGGGTCGGTGCCGGGTTGCACGGCGTTCAAAGTGGCTTGCAAAGCGTCTGGCGGGCAGCCGATCAGCTGTGCCAACGCCACCGCATCGCTCGCGTGCTGCACCGCACCCGCGCCTTGCGCCGCCACAAAGTCCGGAAACCCTTGCGCAAAATTCAGCAGTGCATCGTCGAACACGTTCCAGGCCACACCTCCGGGTTGGGCCAGCACATGCACCGCCGCTTCGGAATAGCCCTGGGTTTCGTCGTGAAAGCGCTGGCCTTGTGTGTTGATCTGCACACCGCCTTCCATCATCACCGCCCACGAGATCAAAGCACCTTGTGGCACGGCCCAAGAGCCGTGGCCTTGGTAAGCGCCCAAGTCGGCCAGGCGTGCGCCCAGTTGTTGGCCCCAGGCCATCGCGCTGCCGTCGTTGCCCACATGACCCGCATAAGTGGCCTCGGCCATCTCGGGCAGCATCTCTTTCACCATGGCCGCAGCCCCGCCAAAACCGTTGCAAGCCAAGATCACTGCATCGCAGCGTATGCGCTCGGTCTGGCCATCGGGCCGCACAAAACCCACCCCTTGGATGCGCTGCGCGGTGTCGGCCCACAGCTCTGTCACTTGCGCTTGTGTGAGCACCACCACGCCTGCGGCGTCGGCCGCCGCTTGCAGGCGGCTCATCAAACCGGCACCGGTTTTTTCGGGCACGGCGTGCATGCGGTGGGCGCTGTGGCCGGGGTACAAAAAGTTGTCCAGCACCTGCCAAGGCAGGCCGTGGTGATTCGCCAGCGCGTCCATGGCGGGGCCGATGTGTTGGGCATAGGCCTGCACCAGATGAGGAGCAGCCTGGCCGTGGGCCTTGGTCTGAATGTCAGCGGCAAACGTTTCCACGCTGTCGGTGATGCTCTGAGCCTGTTGCGCTTGTGTGCCAGGTGCCGGAATGAAGCCCGACGACAAGGCGGTGGAGCCCGCCGCAAACGCATCGCGCTCTAACACCACGCAGTCCACAGCCAAGCGGTGCAAGGCCAGCGCAGCCGTGAGGCCACAAGCGCCAGCGCCCACGATCACCACCGGTGTGTGGTCGTCGGCTTGCAAGTCGCTCGCAGGCAGAACTTGCGGCAGCGGCGCGCTCATGGTCTCAGCCCAGTTGTTTCAAAAACGTGGCGCTGTCCATCACCTCGCCCACCGAGGACATGTCAGCCAACGACGCCTGGTGCGCAGCTTCGCTGAAAGCGGCGCAACCGTCGGACAAGACAATGGCGTGGTAATCGCGCACATGCGCATCACGCACTGTGCTGGCCACGCCGCCGTTGGTGACGATGCCACACACCACCAGCGTGTCGATGCCCGATTTTTTGAGCACCCAATCGAGCTGCGTGTTGAAGAAGGCCGAATACGCCACCTTGAACACCGACACATCGACCAGTGGTGCCAACACATCCACATTGGCCTGACCCCGGCTGCCCGGCGCAAAGTCGCCCTTTCGCAAAAACGGGCGACGCTCTTTCAGGTGCGCAGAGATCATGGGTTCGCCCTGCGCATTGGGCCACAGGGTGAACAAGCTGGCGGTCACCAAACCGCCATGGGCTTTGATGGCCCGTGCCACCGGGGCCATGCGATCGGGCAACTTCACCGCCTCAGCGCTCAGGGTGTTGCCCCGGGCATAAGCGCCGTCGGGTGCCAAAAAATCGTTTTGCAGGTCCACAATGACCATGCCCATGTTCTTGCCCAATTTGGCGTTCTTCAAATTCATGCTGTGCGCTCCACCAACAAGTTGCCCAATTTGTCCACACGGCCTTCAAAGCCGGGCTCCAGCCACACCGTGGTGTCGGGCTGTTCCAAAATTGCCGGGCCTTGCACCACGGTGCCCACGGGCAGGCTCAGACGCTCGTAGCGCTGCGCCGTCCACCACTGGCCTTGGTGGTACACCTGCTGCTCACCCACCGGGGTGGTGCGGCCCTCGCCTTGCGGCGCCAGCACCGCCAGGTCAAACTTGGGGCGTCGCCCAATGCGGGCATAACGCAGGTTCATCACGCGGATCACCGGGCCTTGCAGCACACGGCCAAAGGCGTGTTGGTAGGCGGCTTCAAACGCGGCCAGCAATCCTGCCGCGTTCAAAGCTTCGCGCTTGAGGGGCACTTGCAGGGTATGGGTCTGACCCATGTAGAGCATGTCAAAGCTGATGACTTCGTCCACCCGCACAAAATTAACGCCCGCAGAATCGAGGCGTACTTGGCAAGCCTCGGCCAAGCTGTCCACGCGCTCCAGCAATGCAGGCCAAGCCACATCGGCCAGGGCCACGTTCAGAGTCTGCACCGCGTCGTGGCGCATGTCGGCCATCACGCAGCCCAGCGCCGAAGTAACGCCCGGGTAACGCGGCACGATACCGGTGGTCACGCCCACCTCCCGCATCATGGCGCAGACATGCAAACCACCGCCGCCACCAAAAGGCATATAGGCGAACTGACGCGGATCATGCCCGCGCTCGATCGACACCACGCGGATCGCGCCGGCCATGCGGGCATTGGCCACCGTCAAAATCGCTTCGGCCGCCGCCAGGGCCGTCAAACCCAAGGGCTCGGCCACATGCTGGGCAATGGCTTGTTCGGACAAGCCAGAATCCAACTTTTGCAACAAACCGCCACCCAGTGGCCGGTCGGCCGCAATGCGGCCCAGCAGCACGTTGGCATCGGTCACCGTGGGGCGGGTGTTGCCACGCCCATAACAGGCCGGGCCGGGAATGCTGCCCGCCGACTCGGGGCCCACTTGGAGCATGCCACCCGCATCGACCGAGGCGATCGAGCCGCCACCAGCGCCGATGGTCTCGATCTGGATCATGGGCGAGCGCACCACCAAGCCAAATTCGATGGACGTTTGCGCAGCCAGCGCCGCCTCGCCATCGGCTACCAAAGACACGTCAAACGACGTGCCGCCGATGTCGCCGGTAATGACGTTCTCAAAACCCGAAGCACGGGCAATTTCGGCGCAGGCCATCACGCCCGCGGCCGGACCCGACAGCGCGGTGCGCACCGGCACATCACAAGCGGTCTCGCGCGACATGACGCCACCATTGCTTTGCACAATCAGCAGTTCACCGCCAAAACCCTGGGCGCGCAGGTCGCCATCGAGGCGCTGCAAATAGCTGCCCACCACGGGCTGCAAAGCGGCGTTCAAGGTGGCCGTGGAGCAGCGCTCAAACTCACGGATTTCGGGCAGCACTTCGCTGGCTGCCGTCACATAGCTGTTGGGCCAAATTTCGCGCACGGCCGCCACAGCGGCTTGTTCGTTGCCGGGGTTGGCATAGGCGTGCACAAAGAACACACACACCGCCTCGCAGCCTTCGGCCAGCAGAGCGCGGGCTTGTTCGCGCACCTGGTCCAGATTCACGGGCGTGTGCAACTGGCCATCGGCCAACACGCGCTCGTCCACTTCCAAACGCCAAGCCCTTGGCACCACCGGCGTGTAGCTGCCGCGCAGGCCCCAGGTTTGCGGGCGGTCGCGGCGGCGCATCTCCAGCACATCGCGGAACCCGCGTGTGGTGATGATGCCGGTGCGGGCGATCTTGCGTTCCAGCAAAGCGTTGGTGCCCACGGTGGTGCCGTGCACGATGGTGGCGATGTCTTTGGCCCCTTCGGCACCGGTGGCCCCGGTGACATTGGCGATGCCGTTCATGAAGCCCCGCGCTTCTTCACCCCGGGTTGAGGGCACTTTCACGATGCGGGCCAGGCCGGTTTTTTCGTCCAACACAAACAAGTCGGTAAACGTACCGCCCACGTCCACGCCCACCACCCAATGGGGTTGGTTCACAGAATGCCCACTCATGCTTGTTCCTTGGTGTAACCGAGTGCGCTGTCTTTGGCACGGTCTTGCGCCGAACGGTCAGCGGGTGCGCCCCAGCCGCCGCCACCGGGCGTTTGCAGACGCACGCGATCGCCCTTCTTCAATTGAATGCCCAGCATCTTGGACAACATGGGGGGTGTTTTCCACTCGCCGTTCTGGCAGTACTCGAACACATTGGGCAGCGCAGGCTGGCCGCCGTGGATGCCTTTAGGAGCCGACTTGCCGCGCTCGCCAAAGATGAAAGCCTCGGCGCTGTCTTCGAGCAACTCGATCTCGTAAATCGCACCCAAGCCGCCCCGGTGCTGGCCATCGCCGCCCGAGCCGGGACGCAAGGCCCATTGCGTGAAGCGGACCGGGTAGGCCGCTTCCAGAATCTCCATGGGCGGGATGGTGGCGGTCGAAATCGGCGCATTGCCGTGCGACAAGCCATCGCCGTCCGAATGGCCGCCGTGTCCGCCGCCAAAAAAGCTGAACATCACCCAGCGCTGGCCTTTGCGCTTGTCGTCGGTGCGGTGACCGGCGATCGACAAGGCGTTGATGGTGCCGTAGGCATGGGCCACCGCCCGCTGCGGGTCGGCCAAGGCCGTGGCGCTGAAGATCACATCGATCATGCGCAAAATGGTTTCGGTATAACCGCCCACCGGGCGCGGGCGCGAAGCGCTGATGACCAGGCCATCGGGGATCACAAAATCCACCGCATCGAGCACGCCCGCGTTGGCCGGCACATCGGGGAACACATGCTTCAAGGCCACATAACAAGCGGCCACCGCTGTGGCACGCGAGATGTTCACCGGACCCGCGCATTGCGCCGAGGTGCGTGAAAAGTCCAGCGTCAGCCGATCGCCAGCCACCGTCATGTCGAGCGCAATCGTCAGCAGCTCGTCTTTCACGCCGTCGTTGTCGAGCACGTCTTCAAAGCTGTAGCTGCCATCGGGCAGGCTGGCGATGTGCGAACGCATCAAACGCACAGCGCGTGTGCGCAACTCCACCAAGGCCTGCGCCACTTTGGCATCGCCGTATTCGTCCAGCAAGCCGTCGAGGCGGCGTGCGCCCAATTCGAGCGCGGCCAACTGGCCGTTCAGGTCGCCCCACAGGCTGTCGGGCAAGCGGGTGTTGGCGCGCAATATGGCCAGCACATCGTCGTCCAGCACACCGCCACGCAAGATGCGCACCGGCGGAATCTGCACCGCTTCTTGCCAGCACTCGGTCGCCGCAGGGTTGTAGTTGCCCGGCACCGCGCCGCCCACGTCGTGCCAGTGCGCGGCCGACGCCAAAAAGCAATACAGCTGACCATTGCGAAAGCAAGGCTTGACCAGCTTGAAGTCGTTGGCGTGCGTGCCGCCCTCATAAGGGTCGTTGAACAACCACACATCACCCGGCTGCATGCCGCCGCGCTCAGCCGCCACACGCATGGCCGCCCGCACGGCAAAGGCCATGGCGCCCACAAACACGGGCAGACCGGACTTGCCCTGGATCAGGGTGTCGCCGGTGATGGCGTCGTACAAGCCGTGGCAGGCGTCGTGCGCCTCGGCAATGAT
>CANGZO010000105.1 GCA_947458305.1 Comamonadaceae bacterium | reverse complement strand
TACGAGCGCCATAAGGCCTTGACCTACCCGCGAACCGATTCGCGCCACCTGCCCGAAGACTACGTGCCCGTGGCCAAGCAAACCTTCGAAATGCTGGCCGACAGCGGCATGCGCCACCTGGCCCCTCACGCGCTCACGGCGCTGAACAACAACTACGTGCGCAAGATCCCGCGTGTGTTCGACAACAAAAAAGTGTCGGACCACTTCGCCATCATCCCCACGCTGCAAGCGCCCAGCGGCTTGTCTGAGGCCGAGCAAAAGCTGTACGACCTGGTGGTGCGCCGCTTCATGGCGGTGTTCTTCCCCAGCGCCGAATACCAAGTGACCACCCGCATCAGCGTGGCCGCAGGCCACAGCTTCAAGACCGTGGGCAAGGTGCTGGTCAAACCCGGTTGGTTGGCCATTTACGGCAAAGAAGCTGCCCAAGAGGTGGAAGACGCCAAAGACGGCGATAAAGGCCAGAACCTGGTGCCCGTGCAGCCGGGCGAGCAGGTCGGCGTCGAGTCGGTTGAAGCCAAGGGCCTGAAGACACGCCCACCTGCCCGCTATTCAGAAGCCACACTGCTGGGCGCCATGGAAGGCGCAGGCAAGATGGTGGACGACGATGAACTTCGCGAGGCCATGCAGGAAAAAGGTCTGGGTACGCCAGCCACCCGCGCGGCCATCATTGAAGGCCTGCTGAATGAAAAATACATGCTGCGCGAAGGTCGCGAGATCATCCCCACGGCCAAGGCTTTCCAGCTCATGACGCTGCTGCGTGGTCTGGGCGTGGAAGAACTCTCACGCCCAGAACTCACGGGCGAGTGGGAATACAAGCTCGCGCAAATGGAGCAAGGCAAATTGAGCCGTGCCACTTTCATGGCCGAGATCGCGGCCATGACCGAGCACATCGTCAAGAAGGCCAAGGAATACGACCGCGACACCGTGCCCGGCGACTATGCCACCCTGAGCACGCCCTGCCCCAATTGCGGCGGTGTGGTCAAGGAAAACTACCGCCGCTACACCTGCACCGGGGCCGACGGCGCGAGCGACGGCTGCGGTTTCTCGTTTGGCAAGTCGCCTGCGGGGCGGACCTTTGAGCAAGCTGAAGTCGAGCAGTTCATGCGCGACAAAAAGATCGGCCCGCTGGAAGGCTTCCGCTCCAAGGCGGGTTGGCCCTTCGTGGCCGAGATGGCGCTCAAGTACAACGAAGAAGACAAGAACTGGAAGCTGGAGTTCGACTTTGGTGACGACAAAAAGAACGAAGAAAGTGGCGAGATCGTCGAATTCACCGACGAAGCCTTGGGCGCTTGCCCCAAGTGCGGCAGCCCGGTCCACGAGCATGGCAGCAACTACGTGTGCAGCAAGGCCGTGCCCACCAACGAGCAACCCACGCCGAGTTGCGACTTCAAAACCGGCAAACTCATCTTGCAGCAGCCGGTGGAGCGCGAGCAGGTCGTCAAACTGCTGACCAGTGGCAAAACCGATGTGCTCGACAAGTTCGTCAGCAACCGCACCCGCCGCAGCTTCAAGGCCATGCTGGCCTGGAACCCCGAGGAGGGCAAGGTGACGTTTGAATTTGAGCCCCGCGAAGGTGGCAAGAAATACCCACCGCGCAAGACGGCGGCGACCAAGACGCCGTTTGGCAAGGCAGCCGCCAAGAAAACCACAGCCAAGACAGCCGCCAAAACCACGAAAGCACCTGCGGCCAAAAAAGCCCCGCGCAAAGCCGCCGTGGGCACCTTGAAGCCCAGCGCTTCATTGGCCGCCGTGATCGGTGACGGCACTTATGCACGCACCGAGGTGGTCAAGAAAATCTGGGACTACATCAAGGCCAACGGCCTGCAAGACCCGGCCGACAAGCGTTCGATCAAAGCCGACAGCAAACTGCAAGCGGTGTTTGGCAACGACCAGGCCACCATGTTCGAGCTGGCCGGCATCATCGGCAAGCACTTGAGCTGAGGGGCTCAGCCCCTCAGGGTGCGTGCAGCACCAGCTTCACGGGCAAAGCGTCCAGCAGGGGCTTGAGGGCCTCCCAAGCAGCGACAGGTGTGGCGCGGGCGTCCACCACCACCGGTGCATCGCCTGCCGCTTGCACCTGCGGCCATTGCGCGGGTTCGAGCTGCAAGGGCGCTGAGGTGTTGTGGATTAACCTTTGCACCACCGCCGCTGTGGCCAGGGTGCGCAGTTCGGGCTTGTAAATTTTGCCCACGTTGGTCACCGGCATGGCGCTCAGCACCGTGATCGATTTGGGTTTGGCGGGGCCTTCGTCCACACGCTCGGCCGTGAACGTGAGCAACTCGGCTTCGGTCACATGGCTGCCGGGTTTGAGGGTGGCAAAGGCCACAGGCAATTCGCCCGCGTAGGCGTCTGGCGCACCGACTGCCGCACACAAAGCCACCGCCGGATGCGCACCCAAGGCGTCTTCGATCACTTTGGGGTCAATGTTGTGACCACTGCGGATGATCAGGTCCTTGGCCCGGCCCGACAGGTGCAAGCGGCCTTGCGCGTCCAAAAAGCCCACATCGCCCGTGATGAGCCAACCGTCTGGTGTGAAACTGCGCGCTGTCTCTGCGGCATCCAGATAGCCAGAGAACAGATTGGGACCTTGGTAAAGCACCATGCCTTTTTCGCCTGCAGGCAGGGTGTGCGTTGTGGCCTGGTCATCGCTGTTCAGCGCCACGATGCGCACCCGCGCATGTGGCAAAGGCCAACCCACGCAACCCGCCGGAGCAGTCAGTCCCGGTGGGGCCACAGTGCTCAGGCCAGCGGTTTCGGTCATGCCCAGACTTTCGTTGATGTGCAAACCGAAGGCTTGTTCAAAGCGCTGCGCCAGCTCGGGCGGCAGCGGTGCCGCGCCGGTGCGCACAGCACGCAGGGTGGAGATGTCGGCCCCCTGCAGCGGCACGCCCGCAAGGGCAGCCAGCACCGTGGGCACCCCCGACATCAGCGTGCAGCGGTGCTGCGCCACCAGTTGCCAATAGTTGTGCACCACCTCGCGATTGCGAAACAAGGCCTCGGTGGGAATGACCACATGCATGCCGACGGCCAGCGAACACAAGGCCCCGGGCAACACGCCGGCCACATGAAACAGCGGGTAACCGTTGATCGTCACATCGCTGGCCTGAAAGCCCTGCATCGTGGCGTTGGCCCAAGCGGTGAAGACCTGCGCGCCATGGCTGTGCCTGGCCAGTTTGGGTGCCCCGGTGGTGCCACCCGTGTGAAAGTAAGCCGCAATGTCCGTCGGCTGAAAAACCCGCTGGCTGACCAGGTACTCGGCCTCTTGCGTGGCTCGCAAGGCGTGTAAGTCTTGGGCACCTGCAGGCAACGCGCCGCCTGCTTGAAGTGGACCTCCGTCGGGGTTGACCAGCAACACCGTCTTCAAACTGGGCAATTGGGTTTGCAAGCGCAAAGCTTTGGCCCGCAACTGGCTGTCGTCTTCGGCGCCATGCGCGATCAGCACTTTGGCTTGGCTGGCCCGCAGCAGCGACAGGAGTTTTTCGTCACTGAGCAAAGGGTTCAGCGGCTGCACAATGCCCGCCGCCTCGCCACCCCAAAGCGCCAGGTGGTAGGCCAGGCCACCGGGCAAAAGAACGGCCACGGCATCCTGGGGGCCCACACCCAACTGGTGCAGCAAATTGGCGGTTTGGTGAATGCCTTGCAGCAAGCTGCGGTAGGTCCAAGAGGTGGATGCGCCACCGGGTTGGCCCGTGTGCAAAAAGGTCAGTGCAGGCTGCTCTGCATGAGCCTGGGCGCTGGCACGGATCAGGTCATAGGTGCTGGTCCAAGGCATCGCATTTGCCAAGGGCGTGGTCTCGATGCGGTGGATATCGGACAGGCTTTGAACGGGAGATGAAACAGTCAGGTGCATGACCGATGGTAGCCAGCGCCTGCGGCTGGCTTTGTCTCGCAAGTGGCATTCCCGTGCTCTTTAAAACGCCAGTCATGTCAAGATGTCCACTTTGTAAGCTTTAAGGGATCACGCATGCACGATGCCAGCGCCTTACCCACTTTTGAAGATGTCCTGGCCGCCGCCGCGCGCCTGCAAGGGCATGCTCACCGCACCCCCGTGCTGCAGTCGCGCACGCTCAATGCGCAGCTGGGCGCCCAGGCCTTCATCAAGTGCGAAAACTTCCAGCGCATGGGGGCTTTCAAGTTCCGCGGCGGCTTCAATGCCCTGTCGCGGCTGACACCTGTCGAGCGCCGGGCTGGCGTGGTGGCTTACTCATCGGGCAACCACGCCCAGGCTGTGGCCTTGTCGGCGCAGATTCTGGACATCCCGGCCACCATCGTCATGCCGCACGATGCGTCGCCTGCCAAGTTGGCCGCCACACGCGGCTATGGCGCCCAGGTGGTGGGCTACGACCGCTACAAGGACGATGCACTGGCCATAGCAAAAGGCCTGGCCGCCGAGCGCGGCATGCGCTTTATTCCGCCTTTTGACCACCCGGATGTGCTGAGTGGCCAGGGCACGGCGGCGCTGGAGTTGTTTCAGGAAGTGGGCGAGCTCGACGCCTTGTTCGTGTGTCTGGGCGGCGGCGGACTGCTCAGCGGCAGCGCCCTGTCGGCCAAGGCCCTGTCCCCGGCCTGCAAAATTTACGGCGTGGAGCCCGAAGCGGGCAACGATGTGCAGCAGTCCTTGCAACAAGGCCAGCGGGTGCGCATTGCCACCCCGGTGACGATTGCAGACGGCGCGCAAACGCCCATGGTCGGCGAAATCACCTTCGAGATCATCCGCCGCCTGGTGGACGCGGTGCACACCGTGACCGATGCGCAGTTGATTGAAGCGATGCGTTTTTATGCCGAGCGCATGAAGATGGTGGTCGAGCCCACGGGTTGTTTGTCACTGGCAGCGGCCATTCAGGCCAGCGAGCAGCTTCAAGGCCAGCGCGTGGGCATCATCGTGAGCGGCGGCAATGTGGATTTGGGCCGCTTTGCGCAGCTGCTCAGCCAAGGCTGAAACCAGGCCTTCGACCGACACAGGCCAGCACTGCCGCATTGCGGTCGCTGCGGTCAACCCTTTGGCCAAGGGCATCGGCTTGCGCTCTTTGGCAGCTCAGTCGTTGGCCAGAAGTTGGTTCAAATCAATTTGGCGGCACATGCTCATCACTTCGGCCGTGCTGTTGACTTGGAATTTTTGGTAGATGGTGGCACGGTGTTTTTTGGCCGTGTTGGGCTGTGTGCCTGTGATCTGGGCAATGTCCATGTTGGTTTTGCCTTGGGCAATCAGCATGAAAATTTCCTTTTCTCGCTTGGACAGCGTGTCGTAGCAGCGCCGTATCGCTCGGATGTTGGCGAATTCAGCATTTCTTTGCCGATCCAGCGCCAAGGCCTTGTCGAGGGTGGCGCACAATTTTTCGCGGTTGAAGGGCTTGAGCAAGAAGTCGACAGCCCCAAACCGGAAGGCCTCAATGATCTGATCCTTGTCGCATTCACCGCTGATGAAGACCACAGGGGTTTTCCTGTTCAGCGCCACCAGGCGAGCTTGCAAATCCAGGCCATTGAGGCCGGGCATTTTCATGTCCAAAAGCACCACCGCTGGCGAAATGTCCAGGGCGTTGTCCAAAAATGCTTGCGCGTTGTCAAACGCATCCACCGTGTAACCCAGCATGGTCAGCAGGTCGCTGAGGTAAAACCGGATGTCGTGGTTGTCGTCGACCAAAAAGATGTGGCCAAGTCGTTGATTCATACCGGAATTAAGCCTCAAGGCTTTGATAGCGCAAAAGACCTCTTTAATACGGGGGTTCCCATGCAAGCATAGGCCGCATCGCCATCACTGCGCTTTGCACGAGGCGGGCAGGTACTTGGCAGGCAGTCCGTTGTTGGCGGCAGGTCCGCAGCGCCACGCGGCAACAGGCTTTCCGCCATCGGTGCTGCCGTTGATGGCGGTGGTGCCCGTTTGAAGCGGAGTCAGGGACAGACTGTTGGCTGTGGGGCTGGTGTTGCCACGCAAAGCTTGGTGGTTGCCCACCACGGTGATCACGCCATTGGCATCCGCAGCGATGCTGCTGACGTATTTGCTCACTTGGGGGTCGCAAGCTTTGGGTAAAGCGGCCGACACATCTGCCTCTGAGGCTGAAACGATGGCTTCGTTGACGGCGGTTTTGCAGCCGCTGGCGGCCAAAAGCATCTCAGAAACCTTGGCCCGGATGCTGTAGTCCTGGTAAGCCGGGAGCGCCAAGGCGCCCAAAATTCCGATGATCGCAATGACGATCATCAGCTCAATCAATGTCAGACCTTGTTGCCTTTTTTGCATGGCATTTGCTCCCTGAAGAATGGGTGTCGATGGTAATCCATACAACACCCAATTTCCAGAGGTCAAGGTGGGCCCTTGCAGCCCCAAACGGTCATGCAGAACAGGTTGGCCAGCGCCCCATGGGGGTCAGGCTGCTTCTTGGGTTGGGCGGCGAGCCATGATGATCTTGCCAGCAGCCAAAACCAACAAAGCACCCGCTACGCCCAGGCCGTAGCCCCAAACCTTGTCTTGCGGGATGTACTCGACCAAGCCCGGGTCGGTTTGGATCATGGTGCCCGCAATCCAGCCCAACAACATGCCGCCCGCCACAATGATGGCGGGGAAGCGGTCCATCAGCTTGAGCACCAGTTGGCTGCCCCAAACAATGATCGGGATGCTGACCAGCAAACCAAAAATGACCAAAGGCATTTGGTGATCGGGGTTGCCAGAGGTTTGAGCGGCGCCTGCGATGGCGATCACGTTGTCCACGCTCATGACCAAGTCGGCAATGATCACAGTTTTGACCGCGCCCCACAGCTTGTCGCTGCCCTGGATGTTGCTGTGGTCGTCGTCGGCATCGGGGGTCAGCAGTTTCACGCCAATCCAAATGAGCAGCAGCGCACCCACAAACTTGAGGAAGGGAATGGCGAGCAGCGTCAGCGCAAAAAAGATCAGGATGACCCGCAAGATGATGGCGCCAGCCGTGCCCCACAGGATGCCTTGTTTGCGCTGGTGGTCGGGCAATTGGCGGCAAGCCAAGGCGATCACGACGGCGTTGTCGCCGCCCAGCAGGATGTCGATCATGATGATCTGGGCGACAGCAACCCAGAACGTAGCGGTCAGAAATTCTTCCACGGTGGTCCTTTTGCCCGCCTGAGCGGGCGCTTATATGCCAAACAAAAAAATAAAGCCGGATTTTCCCTTAAAAAATCCGGCTTTTATATTGTGGCAAACCACATCCCTGCCAGCAGCAGGGCGTTTCAATGGAAAAGAAACGTTTTTATTTCAGTTGTACCTTGAGCAGCTTGCCCAGTTCAGAGGGGTTGCGTGTGACGATGAAGCCGCACTCTTCCATGATGGCCAGCTTGGCGTCGGCCGTGTCGGCGCCGCCAGAGATCAAGGCACCTGCGTGGCCCATGCGCTTGCCGGGAGGGGCAGTCACACCGGCGATGAAGCCCACAACAGGCTTCTTCATGTTGGCCTTGCACCACTGAGCGGCTTCGGCTTCGTCCGGGCCGCCGATTTCGCCGATCATGATGACGGCGTCGGTGTCTGGATCGTCGTTGAAGGCCTTCATCACGTCGATGTGCTTCAAACCGTTGATCGGGTCGCCACCGATACCCACAGCGCTGGACTGGCCCAGACCCACTTCGGTCAACATCGCCACGGCTTCATAGGTCAAAGTGCCTGAACGGGACACCACGCCGATGCGGCCTTTGCGGTGGATGTGACCGGGCATGATGCCGATCTTGATTTCGTCAGGGGTGATGAGGCCTGGGCAGTTGGGGCCCAGCAGCAGCGTGCGCTTACCGCCAGCGGCTTCTTTGGCCTTCATCTTGTTGCGCACTTCCAGCATGTCCTTGACCGGAATGCCTTCGGTGATACAGATGGCCAAGTCGAGGTCGGCTTCAACGGCTTCCCAGATGGCGGCGGCTGCACCTGCTGGGGGCACGTAGAT
>CANGZO010000104.1 GCA_947458305.1 Comamonadaceae bacterium | reverse complement strand
GTGGCAATCGCAAAAATGTTCGGGTCAAAAATGATGTCTTCGGGCGGGAAGCCCACCTCATCGACCAGCACACGGTAAGCACGTTCGCAAATCTCGATCTTGCGCTCGAAAGTGTCGGCCTGGCCTTTTTCATCAAACGCCATCACCACAGCGGCTGCGCCATAACGCTTGACCAGCTTGGCCTGGCGTTTGAACTCTTCCAAGCCCTCTTTCATGCTGATGGAATTGACAATGCCCTTGCCCTGGATGCAGCGCAGACCGGCTTCGATCACCGACCATTTGGAGGAGTCCACCATCACCGGCACACGGGCGATGTCGGGCTCACCGGCCATCAGGTTCAAGAACCGCACCATGGCCGCTTGGCTGTCGAGCATGGCTTCGTCCATGTTCACGTCGATCACCTGCGCACCGTTTTCGACCTGCTGACGCGCCACGGCCAAGGCCTGCTCGTACTCGCCGTTCAAGATCATGCGGGCAAAAGCCTTGGAGCCGGTCACGTTGGTGCGCTCGCCCACGTTGACAAACAGCGACCCCGTGCCGATGGAGACAGGCTCCAGACCGGACAGCTTCATAGGGGGAACAGACAGGATTTCAGACGCGACAACAGACACGGGCTCACCTTGGGGTATCAGGTGAGCGTCGTTGTGCAAAATCATTCAGACATTGAACGGCCCCAAGCCTGACCTGCTGCGCCTAGACGGCGGCGGGCTGCAACGCTCCTTGAGGAAGCAGGGATTTTAACCGTGTGCAAAGCGAAAAGACCCTCATTTCTAAGGGCTGTTTGGGAGCAGCCTTGACCAAGTCGGTCAAGCTGCCCTTGCCCGCGCCCTGTCAGTACTGCTTGTAAGGCAGAAACTTGCCTGACAACACCACATTCACCCGGTCACCCTTGGGGTCGGGTTGGCGCACGATGTCCATGCTGAAGTCGATGGCGCTCATGATGCCGTCGCCAAACTCTTCGTGAATCAGTTCCTTGATGGTGGTGCCGTAGACGCTCACGATTTCGTACCAGCGGTAGATCAGCGGATCGGTCGGCACCTGGCTGGGCAAGGAGCCTTTGTAGGGCACGACCTGCAGCCACTTGATTTCGTCGGCCGTCAGGCCAAAGATCTTGCCGATGATTTTGGCTTGCTTGGCGTCAAACGTCATTTGGCCCAGGCACCCGGCGGTGACCCATTCCTTGGACAGGCCGACTTTGTCGGCGACATCGCTCCACTTGATGCCTTTGGCGACTTTGGTGGTGATGATTTTTTCGGTGACTTCTAAACGGTTCATGAAAGACCTCTTGAGGGGAGTTGAAGATAAATCTGGAGAAAAGAAAGAATCAATGGGCTTTGGCGCGAGACACCAAAAAGTCGACGATGTGGTTGCGCATGTCGTAATAGCCCGGCAAGTGGTGCAACTGGGCACGGGTGCGTTCGCGCGGCAGCGGGTTGACCACCACTTCGGCCAAGCCACCGGGCACATAGCTGCCGCCGGACTCGTTGCCGTTGCTCATGAGCAAGATGCGGTCTGACAGCAAAATGGCCTCGTCCACGTCGTGCGTGATCATGAACACAGTCTGCTGCGTCTGGCGCACGATGGTCATCAGCTCGTCCTGGATGGTGCCGCGCGTGAGGGCATCGAGCGCGCCAAAGGGCTCGTCGAGCAGCAGCATCTTGGGCTGGATCGCAAACGCACGGGCAATGCCCACGCGCTGCTTCATGCCGCCCGACAGTTGGCTGGGTTTTTTGTCGATGGCGTGCAACAAGCCGACCATGCCCACGTGCTTTTCCACATGCAGATTGACCTGCGCAGCCTTCCATTCAGGCCACTTGGACCGAACAGCAAACGCGATGTTTTGCCGCACCGTGAGCCAGGGCATGAGCGCATGGCTTTGGAACACCACGCCGCGCTCCAGGCTCGGGCCGGCGATCTCGCGGCCGTCCATGAAGGCATGGCCTTCGGTGGCCGTGTCCAAGCCCGCGAGCACGTTCAAGATCGTGGTTTTGCCACAGCCCGAGTGGCCGATGATGCAGACGAACTCGCCCTTGTCGATATTGAAGGACACGTCCGAAAACACCGGCTTGTCACTTTGGTAGGCCTTGCCCAGTTTTTCGATTTGCAGGAAAGCGTTCATGGCTTGGGCCTTGGTTGGAGATGCGGTCAATGGGGTCGGCAAAAGTGCCTTCAGCGATCGTTCTGAGGTGTCACTCCACATAGGTCACCGCCTTTTGCACTTGGGCAAACGCCAGGTCCAGCAACATGCCCACCACGCCAATCACCAGCACCGCGAAGATCACATTCACCAGCGACAGGTTGTTCCACTCGTTCCACACAAAGTAGCCCACCCCCGTGCCACCCACCAGCATCTCGGCGGCCACGATCACCAGCCAGGCGATGCCCATGCTGATGCGCATGCCGGTCACGATGGTCGGCGCCGCGGCGGGCAAGATCACCAAAAAGGCTTTGCGCAGCGGTTGCACTTCCAGCGTGCTGGCCACGTTGAGCCATTCGCGCTTGACCGCAGCCACACCAAAGGCGGTGTTGATGAGCATGGGCCAGACTGAGCAGATGAAGATGACGAAGATGCCGCTGACTTCGGAATCCTTGAGCGTGTACAGCGCCAGTGGCATCCACGCCAGCGGGCTGATGGGTTTGAGCACCTGGATGAAGGGGTCAAAGGCTTTGCGCATGAGGGGCGACATCCCGATCATGAAGCCCACCGGCAAGGCCACCAAGACGGCCAAGAAAAAGCCCAAGGCCACCCGACCCAGCGAATGCGCCAGCTGAATGCCAATGCCTTTGTCGTTGGGGCCTTTGTCATAAAAAGGATCGGCCAAGTGGCCCAGCATGGCCTTGCCCACCTCCAGCGGTGGCGGAAAACCGGTGCTTTTGACCGCGCCGGGGTCCTTACCCATCATCTTTTGGTATTCGATTTCTTCGGCCGTCATGCCTGCCTTGGCTGCGCCTGCCACCGTTGGGGCCGTGGCTGAAAGCTGCCACGCCCCCAGGAAGACCAGGAACATGAGCAGCGAGACCATGGCCGCGCGCAAATTGAGGTGCGTGGTTTTCATGTGCCTCAGCCCATTTTGTGGATCGCAAAGCTCTTGATGTAGTCCTCGGGCTTTGCCGGATCAAACTCTTTGCCCATGATCTTGTATTTGGGATAAGGCGTGGTGGCCGCAAAGCTGTGGCCCAGCTCTTTCATGTGTTTGCGCGCATCGGTGATGAGGAAGACCTTCTCGGCGATTTGCCTGTAATCCACATCGCCTTTGACATAGCCCCAGCGCTTCATTTGCGTGAGCATCCACACGGCCATGCTCTGCCATGGCATCGGGTCAAAGTCGGCACGATCGGGCACGTTTTGCACCTTACCCAGGCCGTCGGCAAACTTGCCAGTGAGCACTTGGGCGATCACGGCTTCGGGCTGGTTCAGGTACTGCGCGGGCGAGATGACTTTGGCAATCAGCTCACGGTTGCCCGGCTGGCGTGCCATGGCCGCGGCCGTGAGCACCGCGCGGTAGAGCGCAGCGAAGGTGTTGGGATTCTTCTGGATGAATTCGGTGCTGGTGCCAAATGCGCAGCAGGGGTGACCGTTCCACAGATCTTTGGTCAGCAGGTGGATGAAGCCGACTTCGTCGAACACCGCACGCTGGTTGAAAGGGTCAGGCCCCAAAAATCCGTCGATGTTGCCCGAGCGCAGGTTGGCCACCATCTCTGGCGGCGGCACCACGCGGATTTGCACATCGGTGTCGGGGTTGATGCCGTTCTCAGCCAGGTAGTAGCGCAGCAAGAAGTTGTGCATCGAGTAATCAAAGGGCACGGCGAACTTGAAACCCTTCCAGTTCTTCGGGTCGCGGTTGTTCTTGTGCTTGACGGCCAGCGTGATGGCTTGCCCGTTGATGTTCTGGATGGTCGCCACGTTCATGGGCGTCGCGCTGGCGCCCAAACCCATGCTGATGGCCAAGGGCATGGGCGACAGGAAATGCGTGGCGTCGTATTCCTTGTTGATCATCTTGTCGCGGATCAAGGCCCAGCCTGCGGTCTTGGTCACTTCCACGTTCAGGCCCTGCTTTTGATAAAAGCCCAATGGATCGGCCATGATGAGTGGCGTGGCGCAGGTGATCGGGATGAAGCCGATCTTGAGGTTGGTTTTTTCCAAGGGGCCTTTGCTTTGCGCCAAGGCCTGCAAGCTGGCCACAGGCAGCACGCTGGCAATGGCGGCCATGGCGGTCTTTTTGCCCACGGCGCGCAAGAACATGCGACGCTCCTGGTCTTGCGGGAACAAGGCCTTGACCAAGGTTGCTTCGATGAATTCCTGGCTGTAGGCTTCGAACTCGGCGGTCTCGGACCGGGCGCGCAACTTCGCAGCAGCGGCATCGGCAGCGACCGCGGCGTGGTGATCGGCGGGTGAATGGTCACGGCCGCAACTGCACTTGAGCATCAGGGGGCGGTCGGCGTTGTACGGATCGAAAAATTCAGACATGGCAACCTCGCTTTGTTGAAGATGCTCAGGTCTATGCAAGCTGTGGGCCAGAAAAGACCCAATCCGTGCCATCTGCAGCGCGCTGCTTCATTTAGCAGTGCGACTGTCGATGCGGTGTAGGGCTGGCCCTACAAAACCCAAAGCCAAGGCTTTGAGCCACTCAGCCTGCGATGCTGCCTTGGCTCCCGCTCAGGCTTTGCGCGTACAAAGCCAGCTCCACATCGTTCTTGGTGCCGGTCTTTTCCAGGATGCGTGCACGGTAAGTGCTCACGGTGTTGGGCGCAAGGCTCAGTTGTGCACCAATTTCGCTCACGCTGTGGCCTTGGGTCAACAAAAGATAGACCTGGTGCTCACGGTGCGACAGCCTATCGATCCCGGTTTTGGTGCGGCCCTGGCTGACCAGACTGGCCAAGGCCTCGGCGGTGGCTGGCGAGACGTGCATGCCCCCCGCTGCCACACGGCGCAAGGCTGCGATCAGGTCATCCGGGTCGGTGCTTTTGTTCAGATAGCCCGAGGCCCCTAGCTGTATGCAGCGCACCGCGTACTGTTTTTCGGGGTAGGTGCTGAGCATGAGCACGGGCAACCCCGGCCAGTCGCACCGCAGCGCTTGCAAGACCTCCAGCCCGTCCATGCCGGGCATGGCGATGTCGAGCAGCACCACATCCACGCCTTGCGGGCCCTTCAGCGCCTGCACCATGTCTAGCACGCCGGGACCGCTATCGGCCTCTGCCACCACCAGCAAGCCCGGGTCGTCGGCCAGAACCATCTTCAGGCCTTCGCGCACGATCTTGTGGTCGTCGCCCAGCAGCACACGCACGGTGGCATTCATGGCGCAGTCTCCCAATTGGGCAAAGGCATGGACAGCCGCATGCGGGTGCCCCGGCCGGGTTGGCTGTCCACGTCGATCACGCCGCCAAAGTGGCGTGCCCGCTCGCGCATGCCCATGATGCCGTAGGCCTGCGCCGACTCGAAGACCTGCGCCTCGGCCCCGCAACCGTCGTCTTCCACCGACAGGTGCAGCCAGCCTTCGCGTTCCACGATGTCCACATCCACCATGCGGGCGCGGGCGTGTCGCCCCACGTTGCTGAGCATCTCCTGAAAAATGCGGAACACCGCCATGGCCATGGGCTCGGGCAAGACACGTTGCACATTCAGGTCCATGCACCACTTGAGTTCTTGCTCGGCCGACTGCACAAACTCCTGGGCCTGCCACGCCAAGGCGTCCCACAAGCCCTGGTGGTCCAGAATGCTGGGGCGCAGGTCGGTGATGATGCGGCCCACATTGACCACCGCGTTCTCGATCAGGCGGCTCATGTTCTGACACTTGCCCCGCATCTTCTCGCGCATGGCTTGCGCCTCAACAGCTGCCCGCTGCTCCTGCTCGGACAAGCGCTTGTCCAGCCAGCCGACATCCATCTTGAGTGCCACCAGCAAACTGCCCAGCTCATCGTGCACCTCGCGGGCGATGCGGGTGCGTTCTTCTTCACGCACCGCCTCGGACCAAGCGGCCAACTCGCGCAGTTGCTGCAAAGCGGTTTCGAGCGCCTGGGTGCGCTCGGCCACGCGTTGTTCCAGCTCGGTCTTGGCCTGGTGCAAGGCGTCCTGGGCCTGCTTGCGTTCAGTGATGTCCACAAAAGTGACCACCGCGCCACGCACCTGGCCTTGGTCGAACACCGGGTAGCTCGAGTACTCCACCGGGAAGCTGCTGCCGTCTGCACGCCAGAACACTTCGCTGTCGATGCGGCAAGGCTGGCCTTGGCGAAAGGCGTTGTAGATCGGGCAGTCGTCCAACGGGTAGTGCGAGCCATCCCCATGCGAATGGTGGGTGAGCACATGCATATTCTGGCCCAGCACCTGCTCAGGCTCCAGGCCAATCATGCGGGCGCCTGCCGGATTGATGAAGACGCACAAACCCTCCAGATCGACCCCGAAAACCCCTTCCCCTGTGGATGCGAGCATCAGGCCCAAAGGGTCGCGCCAGGCGTCTGTCACGGGCATGTGACCGGGGTTGAGGGCGGTGCCGGTCAATGGAGGCGTCATTTCAAGGTGCATGCCCATGACAAGCAAACCGTGTGCCATCTGTTGGCCCTTGGCTTGGTTCAGCCCTGACAAACCTCGTTCAGAGCGCTTGAAGCCTTGTCGCCTAGGGCAACGGATGCCCTTTTGCCGGCACACGACAATAGCGCTTTATGGCTGTGAATTGATTGTTGATTGGATGCGCATGAACCCAGTACCCATGGCCCTGCTGCAAGGCGCCTCGAACTTCCGTGATGTTGGCGGCTACCGCAATGCCGATGGCCGCCGCGTGCGACGGGGCCAGGTGTTCCGCTCAGACCACTTGGCAGGCCTGACGGACGAAGACCTGTTGCGCCTGCAATCGCTGGGCATCGGGCACAGTCTGGACTTTCGTGGGGCGGCCGAGTACACAGCAACGCCCTACGCCATACCGGGTGTGCAGCGTGTAGCGCTGACCATCGAGCCCACCGTGATCGCCCGCATGCAGGCCCTGGTGGCGCAAGGCGTGGTGCCCACCACCGAGGAAACCGTGGACCTGATGCGCGAGACCTACCGCGATTTCGTGAACCACAACGCCGCCACCTTTGGCCGGTTTTTGAAGCACCTGCTGGAGCAGCCCACACCGCAGGTGTTTCACTGCACCGCTGGCAAGGACCGCACGGGGTTTGCAGCGGCCCTGCTGCTGTCGGCGCTGGGCGTTGAGCGCGCAACGATAGAGCACGATTACCTGTTGACCAACCAGCTGTACCGGCGCGACCCGCGCATGGAAGGCAACGGGCACCCCCATGTGATGAAAGTGCTGTGGCAGGTACAGCCCGCGTTTTTGCAGGCGGCTTTTGATGCGGTGGATGCGCAGCATGGCGGCATGCGTGACTACCTGCACGGGGCCATTGGCCTGAGCCCTCAAGAAACAAGCGCTTTGCAGCAACTGTTGCTAGAAGATTGACCCCCCGGAGCCACCGCATGAACGAATCCCAAGCCCGTGAAGAAATGTGCCGCGTCGGGCAAAGTCTTTTTGCCCGAGGCTATGTGCACGCCACCGCCGGCAACATCAGCGTGCGCCTGGACGATGGTTTTTTGATCACCCCCACGGACGCCTGCTTGGGCTGGCTGGACCCGGCCCGATTGGCCAAGCTGGATCTGCAAGGCCAGCAAATCAGCGGCGACAAGGCGAGCAAGACCATCGCTCTGCACCGTCAGATTTACGCTGCAGCCTGCCTGCATGCCCCCTCCACGCGCTGCGTCATCCACACCCACAGCACGCATGGCGTCGCTTTGAGCCTGAATGCCACCGGGCCCGAATTGCTGCCGCCCATTACCCCGTATTTCGTGATGAAAGTCGGTCATGTCCCACTGACCGCCTATCACCACCCCGGCAGCCCTGCGGCGGCGCAAGAAGTGGCCCAGCTCATCGCCCAATACGCGGCACAAGGAACGCCGATTCGGGCCGTGATGCTGCCGCGTCTGGGGCCCAATGTGTGGCACGACACGCC
>CANGZO010000103.1 GCA_947458305.1 Comamonadaceae bacterium | reverse complement strand
GGCGTAAAACCTTGACCGCCACCTCGCGCACGTCGCCCGATTTACCGCGCAAGGTGGCAAAGTGCACCTGCGCGATCGAGGCGCTGGCCACCGGTTCACGCTCAAAGGTTTCAAAAATATCGTCAACCGGGCGCCCAAAGGCTCGCTCAATCGAAGCCACAGCAATCGCAGAGCTGAAAGGTGGCACACGGTCCTGCAGCTTGGCCAATTCTTCGGCGATATCGGGGGCCAACAAATCGCGGCGGGTGGACAGCACTTGGCCAAATTTCACAAAAATCGGGCCCAAGCGTTCCAAAGCTTCGCGCAAACGCACGGCACGGGGCGAGCGCAGGTCACGTCCTACCGAAAGCACACGGGCCAGCAGGCGAATCCAGGGTTTTTGAAAGCTGGAGAGCACCAACTCGTCCAGGCCGTAGCGCAAGACGATGAAAACGATGAAGGCACCGCGCCCGAAACGGCCCCAGCGCATCATGCTGCGCTGCCGGTGCGCAGCCCAGAGCCTGGGCGCTGGGCGACAAAACTGCGCAAGGCCGTCATGGCCTGACGGGCGGCTTGAGCCAAGGTGTGCGCAGGGGCATCCCCGATCAGGCGCGCCAAATCCTCCTCGGCGTCCCAACGCACATGGTCGATCAACCAGTTGACCTCAGCGGCCAGTTGGACATCGCCTTCGATCCGAACTTTGGGTTTGTCACCCCGCGCCAGGGCCGAAGCCAAAGAAACGGGTGACTCTTCGGTCACCGTCAAGCGCAGGTCAAAACCCTCAAAGTGCCCCCTGGCCAGCAATCCCGCAGGGGTTGGTGTCAGCTGCAGCTGCACACGCTCCCAAACCAGCTCGATGCGCTGGCCTTTTTGACGGGCCAAACGGGCCATGGCTTCAGGCTCGCTCATCAAGACATGGTTCAGAAACAGCACCATGCGGTTGACCGCTTCGTCAACCACCCATTCAGGCGGCTGAAAGGAGGTGTTGAATTGGTGGGCCATTTGGGCGGCCAGGTCGGGTAACGCCTGAGCGGCCCATGAAAAAGGGGACTGTGTTGCCATAGTCCCCGATTATTCCCGAAAGTCCCAGCCCCGAAGCATCAGGGCTTTATGGCACGGGGTTCACTGCAAGGCTTGCACGCCTGCCACCAACCAGCCGCCGCCTTGCTTGGATTTGCTCATGTTCCAGACTTCGCGGAATGGGCTGGGGCCGGAAGCCGCGTCTTCGCGGATCATGCCGTTGAACTCGACACTGGCCAAGTAAGCGTCAGCCTGCTCTTCGATACCCAACAGTTGGGCGTCAAGCATCACCACTTCGGTCTTGTTGGGCTGACCGGGGAACTGGGCTTCACGCTCGGACAGCTGGTTGCGGATCTCCACCACCATGGCGTCGGTCATCATGGAGCGCAATGCGCTGATGTCCGAACGGTCCCAGGCATCTTGCAAAGTCACAAAGTTGCGCTTGGCAGCGGTGACGAAGCTGTCCACATCAAAGCCTGCAGGGATGCCCCAAGTTTGCGAACCATTCAAGTTGGCACCGATGCCAGAACCAATCATGGAGCCGGTCGATTGCGATGCAGCCGAACTGTCAAAGCGGGTGTTTTGACCCTCCCATGGGCGGGCCGAAGCGTCGTTGCCTACGTTGTTGGGGCTGTACTGCTTGTAAGTGGCGGGGTTTTCTGCCGATGCGCCTGCACCCTGGTAAGCCAAGCCACCGTTACCACCTGTTTGCGCAGCACCACCGCGACGGGCACGCAAAATCATGCCGATCACGGCAACAACGGCCACACCGATCAACAAGGCCATCAAGATGTTGCCAAAGGCTTCACCCATGCCCAGCGAACTGGCCAACCACGCCAAACCCAGACCGGCGGCCAAACCACCCAGCATGGCGCCCCAAGGCTTCTTGGGCGCTGCGGCGGCAGGGGCTGCAGCAGGTTTTGCAGCGCTGGTGGGCGCGGCATTTTGAGCCGGTGCGGCAGGTGTTTGTGGCGCAGCGTCGCGCTTGGTCACTTGGTTGGATTGCTGCCCTACGGACTTGCCGCCACCCATGCGGCGTGCGGCCTCTGCGTTCAGACTGCCCAAGGCCATCACGCCAGCGATCATCAGGGTCAAAAGTTTGTTGTTCATGGTGTCTCCAACTCAAGAAATACAGGTTTTGGGCGTCAACATTTAATGCCCATGTGTAAGGCTACCACCCCCGCCGACAAATTGTGAAAGTCCACATGACCAAATCCTGCATTTTTCATAAGGCTTTTCAAATCCTCTTGGCTGGGGTGCATGCGAATCGATTCGGCCAGGTATCGGTAGCTGTCGGCGTCACCCGCTACCAGCTTACCCAATTGAGGCAGTATTTTGAAGCTGTACCAGTCGTAAGCTTTTTCCAGCGGCTTGGCCACCTTGGAAAACTCCAGCACCAGCAATTTGCCGCCAGGCTTGAGCACGCGGCACATTTCCTTGAGGGCCACATCCTTGTGCGTCATGTTGCGCAGGCCAAAGGCGACGCTGACCACGTTGAAATGGCCATCTGGAAAGGGAAGCTTCTCAGCATCACACACTAAAGTGGGCAAAGCCAAGCCGTGGTCAACCAAGCGATCACGCCCGGTAGACAGCATGGCTTCGTTGATGTCGGTGTGCACCACACGGCCTGAAGCGCCCACTTTTTTGGCGAAAGCCATCGACAAGTCGCCCGTGCCGCCAGCGATGTCCAGCACCTGATCGCCCTCTTTGAGGTTAGCCACCTGCACGGTGTAGGCCTTCCAGACGCGGTGCAAGCCCATGGACATCAGGTCGTTCATCACGTCGTATTTGGAGGCGACCGAGTCGAACACGCCACGCACGTGCTTGGCTTTTTCTGTTTCGTCGACGGTTTTGAAACCGAAGTGGGTGCTGCTCATGCCAACGTCCTCAATGCTTGTGACCGCAGCTACCGCCTGCTGAAGCTTCGATCATGGGCGCGTCCCGGCTCATGCCGGCGGCTTGCAGACGGTCTTCGTACTGTTTCCACAGGGCCGCTTCCTGGTCGCCCAGAAAATACAGGTATTCCCAAGTGAACAGGCCCGACTCGTGCCCATCGGTGAAGGTGGGTTTGACCGCGTAGTTGCCCACGGGTTCGATTTCGGCAATGCCGACCTCGCGCTTGCCGGTTTGCAGCACTTCCTGACCGGGGCCGTGGCCTTGAACCTCTGCCGAGGGCGAGTACACGCGCATCAGCTCGAAGGGGATGCGGAACTGCGCACCGTCAGAAAACCCAATCTCCAGCACCCGGGTCTGACCGTGCAAGGTCAGCGACTCAGGGTGGGGCATGTCTTTTTTCAATCCGGCCATCTTTTGCTTTCGAAATCTTGCTGTCGGGTTGCGCCCTGGGCTTAAACCAGCACGCGCTCGATGCCGCCTGCATTGGCAGCACCCACGTACTCGGACATCCATTCTTCGCCGAGGATGTGCTTGGCCATCTCGACCACGATGTAGTCGGCTTCGAGCAGGCCATTTTTCATGTCGTCGCCAAAGCGCGACAAACCCTGCAGGCAGCTGGGGCAGCTGGTCAGGATTTTCACGTTGGCCTGAGGCGCCAGCGCACCGCTGCTGCGCAGGGCGGCTTCGCCTTTGAGCAGCTCTTCTTCCTTGCGAAAGCGCACCTGGGTCGAGATGTCCGGGCGCGTCACGCCCAAAGTGCCCGACTCGCCGCAGCAACGCTTGCTTTCCAGCACGTTGTCACCCATCAAGGCCTTGACGGTCTTCATGGGCTCTTGCTGCTTCATGGGGCTGTGGCAAGGGTCGTGGTACAGATAAGCCCCGCCTGCGCCCAGCTTCATGCCTTTTTCGAGCAGGAACTCGTGGATGTCGATGATGCGGCAGCCGGGGAAGATCTTGTCAAACTGGTAGCCCTGCAGCTGGTCATAACAGGTGCCGCAGCTGACCACCACGGTCTTGATGTCCAGGTAGTTGAGCGTGTTGGCCACGCGGTGGAAGAGCACGCGGTTGTCGGTGATGATTTTTTCGGCCTTGTCGAACTGGCCCGAGCCTTTTTGCGGGTAACCGCAGCACAGGTAGCCTGGTGGCAACACGGTCTGCACACCCACATGCCAAAGCATGGCCTGGGTGGCCAAGCCCACTTGGCTGAATAGGCGTTCCGATCCGCAACCGGGGAAGTAAAACACCGCTTCTGATTCAGAGGTGGTGGCTTTCGGGTTGCGGATGATGGGCACGTAATCGTTGTCTTCGATGTCCAGCAAAGCTCGCGCGGTTTTCTTGGGCAAGTTGCCCGGCATCTTTTTGTTGATGAAGTGGATCACCTGCTCCTTGATGGGCGCGGTGCCCACCGATGCAGGCGGTGCGCTGGTCTGCTTGCGGGCCACGCCCTTGAGCAAACCTGCCACAAAACGCTGTGCCTTCATGCCCACGCCCACCATGGCGGCACGCGCCAGCTTGATGGTCTCGGGATTGGTAGCATTGAGCATGAACATCGCTGCCGCGTTGCCGGGACGGAAACTCTTTTGCCCCATCTTGCGCAGCAGGTTGCGCATGTTCATGGACACATCACCAAAGTCAATATTGACCGGGCAAGGCGTCAGGCATTTGTGGCAGACGGTGCAGTGGTCGGCCACGTCCTCAAACTCTTGCCAATGCTTGATGGAGATGCCTCGGCGGGTTTGCTCTTCGTAGAGGAAAGCCTCGACCAGCAAAGAGGTCGCCAAAATCTTGTTGCGCGGGCTGTAGAGCAAATTGGCACGCGGCACATGCGTGGCACACACCGGTTTGCACTTGCCGCAGCGCAGACAGTCTTTCACGCTGGCAGCGATCTCGCCAATGTCGGACTGCTGCATGATCAGCGACTCGTGGCCCATCAGGCCAAAGCTGGGGGTGTAGGCGTGCGTCAGATCGGCCGCATGCACATCGTTGCCCAAACCGGCCAGGGCCGCGCCGCGCAGCAGCTTGCCCTTGTTAAAGCGCCCTTCGGGGTCCACTTTGGCTTTGTAGGCGGTGAAGTTGGCCAACTCGGCGTCGGTCAAAAACTCCAGCTTGGTGATGCCAATGCCGTGCTCTCCTGAAATGACGCCGTCGAGGCTGCGGGCCAGCACCATGATGCGGGCCACCGCCTCGTGCGCGGTTTGCAGCATCTCGTAATTGTCGGAGTTGACCGGGATGTTGGTGTGCACATTGCCATCACCGGCATGCATGTGCAGCGCCACCCACACGCGGCCCTTGAGCACGCGCTGATGGATGGCAATGACCTCGTTGAGGATTGGCAAAAAGGCTGAGCCCGAGAAGATATTCTGGAACGCCGGGCGGATTTGCGTCTTCCAGCTGGCGCGCAGGCTGTGCTCTTGCAATTGGGGAAACAGCGTGTCGACTTGTGTCAACCAGTCTTGCCACTGCGCCTGTACCTCACGCACCACGGCCAAGGCTTGCGCCACACGGTCTTCCAGCAACTCGGCCGACGGGATGTCGCTGGCGTCGTCTTGCTTGCCCAAAGGCAGGTTGCCACGCTCCAAGAAGGCTTCGATCTCACGGCACAGCTTGAGCTTGTTGCGCAGGCTCAGCTCGATGTTGATGCGCTCGATGCCATCGGTGTACTCGGCCATGCGCGGCAGCGGAATCACCACGTCTTCGTTGACCTTGAAAGCATTGGTGTGGCGCGAGATGGCAGCAGTCTTTTTACGGTCGAGCCAGAATTTCTTGCGGGCCTCGGGGCTGATGGCGATGAAGCCTTCGCCGCTGCGCGAGTTGGCAATGCGTACGATCTCGCTGGTCGCCTTGGCCACATCGTCGGCGTTGTCGCCTGCAATGTCACCGATCAAGACCATCTTGGGAAAACCGCCCCGCTTGCTCTTGGTGGAGTACCCCACCGCCCGCAAATAACGGTCGTCCAAGTGCTCCAGGCCCGCCATCACGGTGCCGGTGCGCTTTTGCTCGGCAAACATGAAGTCTTTGATCTCGACGATGCTGGGCACCGCCTCGCGGGCGTGGCCAAAGAATTCCATGCACACTGTGCGGGTGTGTGTGGGCATGCGGTGCACCACCCAGCGAGCGCTGGTGATCAGACCGTCGCAGCCTTCTTTTTGGACGCCGGGCAGGCCGCTCAAGAACTTGTCGGTGACGTCCTTGCCCAGACCTTCCTTGCGGAAAGTCTTGCCTGGAATGACCAGGGTCTCCGTGCGAATCGGGGTTTTGCCGTCAGCCTTGAAATAGCGCAGCTCAAATGTCGCCACGTCGGCGTCATGGATCTTGCCCATGTTGTGGTCCATGCGCACCACATCCAGCCATTCGGCATCGGGCGTGACCATGCGCCAGCTGGCCAGGTTGTCCAGCGCTGTACCCCACAGGACGGCCTTTTTGCCACCCGCGTTCATGGCGATGTTGCCGCCAATGCAACTGGCTTCAGCCGATGTCGGGTCGACTGCAAAGACAAAACCACCGCGCTCGGCCGCATCGGCCACGCGCTGGGTCACCACACCGGCTTCTGTCCAAATGGTCGGGATCTTGTGCGCGATGCCCGGCAGGTCGAGCATCTCGACCTCGGTCATGGCTTCGAGCTTTTCGGTGTTGATGACCGCGCTCTTCCAGGTCAAAGGGATAGCGCCGCCGGTGTAACCCGTGCCGCCGCCGCGTGGAACGATGGTCAGGCCCAGGTCGATACAGCCTTTGACCAGGCCCGCCATTTCGGCTTCGCTGTCGGGGGTCAGCACCACAAAGGGGTATTCCACGCGCCAGTCGGTGGCGTCGGTCACATGGCTCACGCGCGAGAGGCCGTCAAATTTGATGTTGTCCTTGGCCGTCAGTCGCCCCAAGGTCTTTTGCACCTGGCTGCGCAGCTTGGCCATGCGGGTGAAACGGTCGTTGAACTGCGACACAGCCTGGGTGGCCATGTCCAGCAACTGCACCACCAGCGCATCTCGGTGGGCATCGGCCCCTGGCGTGCGGCGCTTTTGCACCTCAGCCAAACGGTGGTGCAAAGCTTCCACCAACAGCTTTCGGCGGGCCGGATTGTCCAGCAAGTCGTCTTGCAGGTAGGGGTTGCGCTCGACCACCCAAATATCACCCAACACTTCGTACAACATGCGAGCGGAGCGGCCCGTGCGACGCTCTGCACGCAGTTCATTCAGCAGATCCCAAGCCGACTCGCCCAGCAAACGCAGCACGATTTCGCGGTCTGAGAAGCTGGTGTAGTTGTAGGGAATCTCACGCAAACGCGGCGCATCGGCGTCGGCTTGCATCAAAAGTTGGAGCGTATTGGGTGCATTCATGGGGTTGGCGCAATCAAATGCGTCGCTGAAGACGCTGTCAGCCAGACCCGGAAAAGTGTCAAACCGGCTGAAGTTGGATGTTACCGCAGTGCAACAATCACGCGCAGAGGGTGGGGACACCTGTCACCCAAGCGTCTGGAATCATGGAAAGTACGGGTTGTCACAAAAAATTCATGCTACTTTAATGATTTAGCAACACTTATCAGCGCCAATACAAGTCACTGAATCCATCGTTTTGATTTTTGGTTTTACCCCCCAGGAGCTCACATGAAACTCAAACTGACCCTCACTGCCCTCACCCTTGGTTTGTCGGGCTTGACTGCCCAAGCCCAAGTTGAAATCCAATGGTGGCACTCCATGGGCGGCGCCTTAGGCGAATGGGTCAACGACCATGCCAAAGACTTCAATGCCAGCCAGACACAGTACAAAGTGGTGCCTACATTCAAGGGCAGCTACGACGAATCGATGACGGCGGCCATTGCAGCCTTCCGCGCGGGTAATGCGCCGCACATCCTGCAGGTGTTTGAAGTGGGCACAGCCACCATGATGGCCAGCAAGGGCGCCATCGTGCCCGTGGGCAAAGTGATGGCCGACGCTGGCGTCAAATTTGAACCCAAAAACTACGTTCAGGCGGTGGCGGGTTACTACACCGCACCCAATGGCCAAATGCTGAGCTTCCCCTTCAACAGCTCGACCACCGTCTTCCACTACAACAAAGATGCCTTCAAAGCCGCGGGCATTGACACTGAAAAACCACCCAAAACCTGGCCTGAAGTGGC